>CAKUCE010000011.1 GCA_934643535.1 uncultured Clostridia bacterium
GGCGCTGCTGGTGCGAAAGAAGCATACAGCCTAGGTTTTCATCAATAGAAAAAACAGAAAGCCATACAAAAAGCGCGTTCCGGCTCAGAACAACCGGAACGCGCTTTTTTGATGCGGAGGTCACGCAGCCTTTCGATGGCCCGCGGCATGCCGCGCCCGAAAGGCAGGCAGTGCGGCTTTGCCGATGTCCGTAACAGGCTTGACCCATTTGCCGGAATAGAGATGCACATGCATCATCACGAAGCGGATGGGCTCGTCGATATAGCAGCAGGCGAAGATCAGCAGGAACGGCGCTTTCCAGACAAGACCGGTCAGGCAGACGCAGGGGAGTACCATCAGGTACATAAAGGCGATTTCCAGGATCGTCCCAAACGCTGCATCGCCCGCGGAACGATAGGTATCGTTTTGGACCCAGTTGCTCATGCGGATCACGGCGGCTACGCAGTAAATGATCAGCATTCCCGTGCCGATTTTCAGTGATTCGCCCTGCAGGCTCATGGCCGTCAGAATGGGTTTATGCGCAAGGACGAGTGCGAGACAAACGACGAAGATAAATCCTGCGCAGAGATATACCAGCCGCTTGGCCCGTTCATAGGCCGTATCCAGCTCGCCGGCACCCACGGTTTTGCCGACCAGCACGGAGGCGGCGTTGGAGAAACCGGCGAAGAAGCCGATGACCAGACCCTCCAGTGTGCGGAATACGGCTGTGGCGGCAATCGCCTGTTCCGCCTGACGGCCCAGCACGATGTTGATGACCATATTGCCGACGCCGATGAGAATCTCATTCATCAGAATGGGAAAGCATTTGTGGAAGTATTCCGCTACAAAGGCCCGACTCCAGACAAAGTGACGGGAAAAACGAAACAGATAGGGATGCTTCTGCACTTTGCCCAGTGCCAGAATGACCAGCGCGTTGACTGCGGCGGCACAGACCGTGGCCAGCGCCGCGCCCTGAATGCCCATGGCAGGCAGGCCAAAATGCCCGAAAATCAGCAGCCAGTTCAGAATGACGTTTGTTGCAACGGAGGCAATTGCGCCGTACAGCGGGATTCGCACACGGTCCGTTGTCCGCAGCAAGGCGCTCATCGCCATGGAATACACCTGCAGCGGGTAGGCGAAGCCAACGACGCGAAGGTACTGCACGCCGATCTCCTGAATGGCCGGTTTATCAGTATAGACGCGCATGACGAGTTCCGGGAAGAACAACGCCAGACCGGCGAAAATGATCGCGTCCGCCATCATGCAGATCAGCGTCATGCCATAAGCGCGGTTAACGCCTCCGTCGTCTCTGGCGCCATAATACTGGGCAAAAAACAGCATGCCGCCGCCCATAAAGCCCCAGTAGCCGGAGAACATCAGGGAAGAAAACTGGGCGCAAAGCCCGACCGCTCCCACGCTCAGTTCTCCAAGCGGTGCGATCATCATGGTATCCACCATGCTGCCGGTGGTCGTCAGCAGGTTTTGAAGCGCGATCGGGATGGCGATCACCGCCACGCTGCGCAGAAACTCTTTCCAGGGGAAAGCGGCAGATCTTCTGGACGACATAAAAAAGCTCCTTTGACGTACAATCTTTTCCAGTATAACGGTACGTCAAAGGAGTGTCAATCCCTTATTGCGGCAGATGAGCGCAATACCATTCGATGGCTTTCCGGCAGAAAGCGGCGGTTCCCTCGCCGCCGTAAGCGTCGATGTTTTCCGTCATTTCCCCGCCGCCTGCGTACATATCACCGAGATTTTTCAGAATTTCCGGTCTGCACTGATAAAAATGCTTCGTAATGAAGCCGCGCAGCTCTTCGATCAGCGCCTGAACCGAAGCGTCGGAAGGCTCCTTTTGCCGAAGCGCTCCGATCCTTTGAAAAATCCCCATCATTTGCTGATTTACCTCCATGGTCTGCTCCTTTGTCCGTCCGGCCGTTTTTTTCTGAAATTCCCTGAACTCTGCCGTTTGACCCCATGTCTTTTGGGCCTGTGCGGCATATTCGTCAATTTTTCGGGTATCGAATGCCTTGAAGTCCACCAATGATTTCACCCCCCCTATTTCCATTCCGTGCAGAAGGTCGATCAGTTTTTCCAGACGCTCTTTTTGCAGCAACAGCAGGCGCAGCTGCTGGCGCATGGCTCTGCGGCGGTCGTAGTCCGGGCTGTCCAAAATCCGTCCGATCTCCTTCAGAGGAAAGCACAGCTCCCGGTAGAGCAGAATATTTTGCAGCCGCGCCAGCGATTCATCGTCATACAGCCGGTAGCCTGCTTCGCTGACCTGAGCCGGTTTGAGCAGTCCGATGGAATCATAATAGCGCAGGGTCCGCGCGCTGACCCCGCTCATCCGGCTGACATCCTTGACCGTGTAGTTCATCCTGATCCCTCCTGTACGGGAACAGCATAAGGCATGACGCTGCGTCAGAGTCAAGCATAAAATTTGAGCCGTGCGGGAAGGCACGGCTCAGATTTCATGCGGCAAATTGACTGTTGTATAGCTTTGCGTAGAAGCCGCCCTTTTGGAGCAGTTCTTCATGGGTGCCCTGTTCCACCACGTTGCCTGCATTCATGACCAGAATCATGTCCGCGTTCTGGATGGTAGAAAGCCGGTGGGCCACGATAAAACTGGTGCGCCCATGCATCAGCTTCTCGAACGCGCGCTGAATTCGCTGCTCGGTGCGGGTATCAATGGAGGAAGTGGCCTCGTCCAGAATCAGCATGGGCGGGATGGACAGCATGACGCGCGTGATGCACAGCAGCTGCTTTTCGCCCTGAGAAAGGCTTCCTCCGTCCTCGGTCAGCATGGTATCATAGCCGTTTGGCAGGCGCTGAATAAAGCCGTGGGCATGGGCTGCCTTGGCCGCGGCTACGATTTCTTCCTCCGTAGCGTCCTCCCGGCCCATACGGATATTATCCCGCACGGTGCCGGTTTTCAGCCAGGTATCCTGCAGCACCATGCCGAAGCTCTGGCGCAGGCTTTCCCGGGTAACGTCCACAATGCTCTGACCGCTCAACAGGATCTGCCCGTCGTTCACGTCGTAGAAGCGCATCAGCAGGTTGATCAGCGTGGTCTTGCCGCAGCCGGTGGGGCCGACAATGGCGACTCGCTGGCCGGGAGCCACCCTCAGGTTGAAATGACGGATCAGCGGCTTTTCAGGCACATAGGAGAAGGAAACATCCTGAATATCGACGGCTCCTGTCACGGGCTCCAGCTTGCGGGCTTTGGGACTGTCGGGCGTTTCTTCCGGCGCGTCGATCAGTTCAAAAACCCGCTGGGCACAGGCCAGAGCGCCCTGAAGCTCCGTTACAACGCCGGATATTTCGTTGAAGGGCTTGGTGTACTGGTTGGCGTAGCTCAGGAAAGCGGACAGGGAGCCGATGCTCAGGCCCACGCCGCCGGTGGCAATGGAAGTCAGGGCGCCCGCCACGCCGACGCAGGCATACACCAGCGAATTCACGAACCGGGTAGAGGGATTGGTCAGCGAAGAGAAGAAAACCGCCCGCAGGCTGGCTCCCCGCAGTCGTCCGTTGATTTCGTCAAAACGGGTCTGAACGGGCTGCTCCATGCCGAACGCCCGAACCACTTTCTGCTGGGTCAGCATCTCGTCGATCAATGAGGTCTGTTCCCCGCGAATCTTCGTTTGCAGGGAGAACATTTTGTAGGTGTTCCTGGCAATAAAGGAGGCGGCCACCAGAGAAAGGGGCGTAATGACCACCACGGCGGTAGCGATGATCCAGTTGACCGAGTACATGAAACCAAGCGTTCCCAAAATGGTCAGGATACCGGTAAACAACTGGGTAAAGCCCATCAGCAGGCCGTCGGCAAACTGGTCCACGTCCGTGATAACCCGGCTGACCACGTCGCCGGAAGCGTGGCTGTCCAGATAGGAAATGGGCAGGCGCTGCAAATGACGGAAAGCGTCATTGCGGATGTCGCGTACCGTGCAGTACGTCAGGCGGTTGTTACAGGTACCGGTAAAGAACTGAGCCAGCGCTCCCAATGCAATCAAAACGCCAATGCGAACCAGCAGGGGAACCATTGCAGAAAAATTGACCAGGCCTTGCCCGATCAGCAGATCGATTACCTGACCGGTCAGAATGGGGATATACAGTGTGGCGGCGACGCTGACAGCCGACAAAAGCAGAGAGACCCAAAGATACCCCCGGTAGCGTCCCACATATTTCAAGGCACGGGACAGCACGGCGGATTTGGCAGTATCGCGTTTCATGCGATCACCTCCTCGGGATATTGCGTGCGGTAGATCTCCTGATAGAGCGGACAGGACTTCAACAGCTCTTCGTTGCTGCCGCAGCCCACCAGACGGCCTTCGTCCAGCACCAGAATCTGATCGGCGTACCGAATGGAACTGGGCCGCTGGGAAATGATGAACACGGTGATCTCGCCGGGCAATTCCCGAATGGCCTTGCGCAGCGCTGCATCCGTGGCAAAGTCCAGTGCGGAAGCACTGTCGTCCAGAATCAGGATTTCCGGTTTGCGCACCAACGCCCGGGCAATGGTCAGCCGTTGTTTCTGACCGCCGGAAAGATTGCGTCCGTTCTGCTCCAGCATTTCATCCAGTCCAAGCGCCTTTCCACGCACTACCTCTGCGGCCTGCGCGGTTTCCAACGCCTGCCAGAGTTCTTCGTCGGAGGCGCTCTGGTCGCCCCAAAGGAGATTTTCCCGAATGGTGCCCTGGAAAAGCGCCGCTTTTTGCGGCACCACGGCGATCCGCTGCCGCAGGGAAGCCATGCTCTGCCGGCGGACATCCACGCCGTTTACCCGGACGCTGCCGGAGGAAACGTCATAGAAACGGGGGATCAGCTGGATCAACGTACTCTTGCCGGAGCCGGTGCCGCCGATCACGCCGATGGTCTGGCCCTTGAACGCTGTAAAGGTGACGTCCGTCAGCGAGTCCGCGCCCGCTTCCGGATAACGGGTAAAGACATGGTCAAAGCATACGCTTTCCCGGCAATCAGCGGCAGGCAGCACAGGTGTTGCAGGCTCCTTCATGGTGGGCTCCAGCTTCAGGACGCTTTCCACCCGGGCGGCGCTGGCCATGGACTTGGTCATGGTAATGATCAGGTTGGCCAGCTTGACCAGCTCCACCAGGATCTGGTTCAGATAGTTGACCAGAGCGACCATCTCGCCGGTTTGAAGCGCACCTTCGTTGACCTGCACAGCGCCGCTTTTCAGCAGAACGATCAGCGCTGCATTGACCAGAATAAAGGTCAGCGGATTCATCAGCGCGGACAGACGTCCGACTCGAAGCTGCATCCGGGTCAGTTCGTCGTTGTCGCTTTCGTAGACGGCGGTCTCTTCTTTCTGCATGCGGAAGGCGCGAAGCACGCGAACGCCAGTCACGTTTTCCCGGGTGTGCAGCAGCACCTTGTCCAGCTGGCCCTGCACTTTCTGGTATCGGGGAAGAGTCAGTCTGGTAATGCCCACCACCGTCAGCGTCAGAAGTGGAAGCAGCGCCAGAAAAATCAGAGCGGCGCGGGCGTTAACAGTAAAGGCCATGATGGTCGCGCCAAAGACCACGAAGGGGGAACGCAGCAACAGACGCAGCACCATGTTCACGCCCGTCTGCATCTGATTCACGTCCGTGGTCATGCGGTTGATCAGCGTCGAAGCGCCAAGCCTGTCCAGATCCGCATAGGCAAAACGCTGAATATGGGCAAAGAGCGAGGACTTCACATCGGCGGAAAAGCCGGTGGCCGCCCGCGCAGCAAAATACTGCGCCGTGGCGGACGCTCCAAATCCCAGCAGGCCAAGGCCGACCAGAATCAGTCCGGTGCGGAGCACATAGCCGCTGTCGGAGGCCATAATGCCCTTGTCGATGATCGCCGCCATCAGCAGTGGAACAAAAAGCTCCAGCAGCGCTTCCAGCAGTTTGAACAGCGGAGCCAGTACGCACTCCTTCCGGTAGGGCTTCAGAAAGGGAAACAGGGTTTTCATGGGTTCGTCTCCTTTAGCATTGGAATAGCCATTTAGCGGATAACCACCTGCGTTCGGAAAAGCTGCCGCGCCGGAAGACCGGCCCCCAGCGCCCACAGGTCGTAGGCCCGCTCTTCCAGTTGGAAAAGCGGATGATCCCGAGCTGCGTCGGCCGCCTTGGCAACGATGGGAATCCGGCTCTTTTTCAGCAGGGAAAGCAGCGCTTTCCGCTCGCGGCGGAAGCCCAGCAGGCGGACAAATTCCGGTTCCGGATACGATTGAAGCAACGCTTCGTTCATGTACAGCATCGTCTGGGTCAAAAGCCGGTTCAGACGGGTGAGGGAATAGCGGCGCGTCTTAACGCTCTCCAACAGTGTTTCCCGGCAGACCGCCTCTTTTGCAGCGTTTAGCAGGCGGTTTTCCAAGCCTTCGCTGCAGTAGGGATAGCCGCGCAGCTCTTCCGAGGTCATGCCTCTCAGACGGAACAGAAGCACCTGATCCAGCGCGTCAGGCGGACAAATGGGGGAATGAGGCAGCGCATAGCCGCAGGCCGTCTCTGCATCGGCCTGACAGCCCGAAAGGATGCTGGCCCGAACCGCTCTGGCGGACGGAAAGGCATGGGGAGAAAGCGCGTCTGCGTGATAGTTTCCTTCCCGACGAACAGGAAGCGGCAGCATTGAGCTTTTTATCCGCCGAAGCGCCCGCAGATAGCACAGTGCCAGGATGTTATTGGGTCGCTGAAGGGCATCTCCCGCTTCCGGAAAGCGCTCTCCAAGCGCTTTTCCCCGCGCTGCCGCATGGGACAGCCCCATCCCGAGGAAGGACCGAAGGCGGTTTTGAAACGCCTCGTCCGGCGCTTCCAACAGCGCTGCCGCGGGATACAAAACGGAAAGCTCGTCTTCCACACCAAAAGAAAGATGGATCACAAAGCCTAATCGTTCCAGAATCGATACGCCGCCCAGCGCGAAATGCTCCGCGTCCCGCAGGGCAAAGGCGGCGGGAAGCTCCAGCACCAGATCGGCTCCGTTTTCCAGCGCCGCCGTCGCTCGTGCCGCTGGAGAAAACAGGGCGGGCATCCCCCGCTGGGTAAAGCAGCCGCTCATCAGGCAGACGATCGACGCATCGGGGAAAGCGCGGCGTATTTCCGCAAACTGATGTGCGTGGCCCCGGTGAAAGGGGTCGTACTCGCAGATGATACCAACGGTCGTCACCTCAGAGAACCCTCCGTTTCCGGCGCGTATTGCGGCGCTGACACGATTATGGTAAAATAGGAAACAGGTGCATTCTAGCATATTCAATGGGGGATGGCAACACAGGATGTTTTCAAAAGCGGCAAATTCAACAGAACTCTGTGCGGAAAACAGCGGCAAAAAGAAGGAAAAGCTCTTTCTTTCGGTATTGCTGGCACTGGCGATGGTTTACGCAGCCGGGGCTGATTGGACGGTTCAGCGCCCGGCCCTTCCGGAGGCACGGAGCCTTTGGGGATATGCTTATCAGCTGTTGGCCCGCACAGCGGCGGCTTTTACCATGGAGCCGCTGACAGCGGCGATCCTTTTTGCGGCGGCCTTCTGGCTCCTGCACCGTCTTTCTACCTCCGGCCGGCGTTTGGCGGGCGTAGAGCTTTTCCTTTGCGGTTTGACCGGGCTGATCTCGTTTCTATGCGAATTCTTCCGGCAGACGGAAAGTCTGACCGCCCTTACCGCCAACGCCTTTCAGCTTGCAAAGGTTCTGCTGGGGCTGACTGGCTGGCTCGGCTGGTTCTATGCCGGGTACGGCCTGTTTCTGGCGGCGCTTCGTTGGCTGGAAGACCGCACGTGGTCGCCACGCTGGCAGAAGAAAGCAGAAAAACACTGGTTCTGGTTTGCTTTCGCGGCCATTTTGATTCTGTGGCTGCCACATCTGATCGTCAAGTATCCGGGCGTTTTTATTTATGACCTGCGGGAAGCCATGTTTCAGGCTTCCGGCAAATATGTGCGTACAGAGCAGCAACCGGTTTTCGTTACGCTGCTGATCGGTTTTTTTGACCGCGTGGGGCAATGGGCAGGCAATCCCAATACGGGTTACGCCCTGTTTATGGCCCTTCATGTGGCCGGGTTGGCGGCGGTGCTGGCCTATTCCCTGACGGTTCTTCGAAAGCTGGGCCTGTCCTTCGGTTTCTGCTTTTTTACCCTGCTGTTCTACGGCATCGTTCCCGCTTATGCAGGCTGGGTAACGGCATTAGGCAAGGATACGCTGTACCTGATCGCCTTCTTTCTGCTGACCGTGGAAATGGTACAGGCTGTTTTCGATACTGATGCGTTTCGGACGTCGCCGCGGGACGTGGCGTTTTTCTTCCTGTCCAACCTGATGCTGATCCTGTTCCGGCGCAATGGCGTTGGAACGGTGGCTCTCAGCATGATGGCAATGGTTCTTCTGTTATGGCGGACGAATGGATGGAGAAAAGGACTGTGCTGGCTCGGAGCCTGCGTGCTTGGTCTGGGGCTGAGTCTGGGCGTTTATGAAGGCATTATGAAGCTTGGCGGATTTGAAACGTTCTCCGCCAAGGACGCTTTCGCAATTCCGTTTCAGCAGACCAGCCGCGTCTTTACACTCCATGA
Source organism: uncultured Clostridia bacterium (assembly GCA_934643535.1). Classification (GTDB taxonomy): domain Bacteria; phylum Bacillota; class Clostridia; order Christensenellales; family Aristaeellaceae; genus Limiplasma. The sequence continues at coordinate 8,509 of CAKUCE010000011.1, forward strand.
TGCGGAAATGACGGAGGCGGACAAGAACGTTGTGGACAGGGTCATGGACTACGGCCGTATTTCCACCACAACGGATTGGAGCAAAGCGGAGCGCGCCGTTCATTCCTTCCGTTTTGACAGCACGACCGAAGAACTGAACGCCTATTTTGCCCTGTGGCGCAGACAGTTCTTCGACTATCCGCTGGAATATTTTGAGGCATGGCTGGGGGTAAATGAGGTGCTGTTTGACCTTCAGGTTGACGGCAGCGTTTATTGGTCGCTGACGGATAATACGTATACGGATTACGTATACAGGCATTCTTTCAACGACATGACCATTTACAATGCAGAGGAGCTGGAGCCTCTGCTGGAGCCCCAGCGTCTGGCGACGGAATGGTACTTCGATTTTGCCAAAATTCCGTTTTTCGGGCTGAGCTGCAATATCGGGTTTTGCACGATCCTGCTGGTATTTCAGTTTGCTTTCCTGCTGCGAAGCCGAAAGAACTGGGTTCAGGTTTTGACGACGGCTCCCTCGGTCGCGGTTGCCGGAATGTGTTCCGTGGCCACGCCGTTGATCTATCTCCGTTTTGCGCTTCCGTTTGTCTGCGCCGCTCCTCTTTTGACGGCGGCCGCCTGTCTGTCCTTCCGAAAGGAAAAACAGGAAAAGCCTGCGGCTGCGTTCAAAAGACCATAAGACGGCTGCAAAAAAGGAAAAAGTCCCGGAAAGGCTTTCTTTTCCTGCCAAAACGGTGTATACTTATCTGGATTTATGAATACCTGCACATAAGTTGTACGGTAAGCACATAAGGGAGGAAAGTACCATGTCTGCGATTGATAAAATCAAAGCCAAAGCCAAGAGTAAGGTCATGCATATCGTTCTGCCGGAGGGCACCGAGCCCCGTACCGTTCAGGCGACCCGGAAGATCACCGATCAGGGCATTGCCAAAGTGACCCTGCTGGGCAATCCTGACGAGGTAAAGAAAGTCGCCGCCGAAACCGGCACCGATCTGACCGGCGTGGAGATCATCGACCCCAAAACCAGCGAAAAGTCCGCCGGTTATGCCGAACTGCTTTACGAACTGCGCAAGGCCAAGGGCATGACCCCCGAGCAGGCCGCCGAGCTGGTGACCGGCAACACGCTGTATTTCGGCGCTGTAATGCTCAAGGCCGGCGACGCGGACGGCATGGTGGCCGGTGCGATCAACTCCACCGGCAATGTGCTGCGCCCCGCGCTGCAGATTATCAAGACGGCCCCCGGTATCAAGGTAGTTTCCAGCTGCTTTATCATGGAGATCCCCGATCACCAGTGGGGCGACGACGGCGTGATGATCTTCGGCGACTGCGCTGTGATCCCCAACCCCACTGCGGAAGAGCTGGCCGCTATCGCCGTCGCCAGCGCCGCCTCCGGCAAGCAGCTGGTGGACATCGATCCCCGCGTGGCCATGCTTTCCTTCTCTACCAAGGGCAGCGCCAGGCACGACAACGTAACCAAGGTGCAGGAAGCCACCAAGCTGGCTCATGAGCTGGCGCCCGAGCTCAAGCTGGACGGCGAGCTGCAGGCGGACGCCGCGCTGGTGGAAAGCGTCGGTCAGCTCAAGGCCCCCGGCAGCACGGTGGCCGGTCATGCCAACACGCTGATTTTCCCCGACCTGCAGGCTGGCAACATCGGTTACAAGCTGGTACAGCGTCTGGCCGGTGCGGAAGCCATCGGCCCCATCATTCAGGGCCTTGCCAAGCCTGTCAGCGATCTGAGCCGCGGCTGCTCTGTGGACGACATCGTCAGCGTTGTGGCGATCACCGCCGTGAAGGCGCAGGCCTGAGCGAAAAGAGAAGGAGTACAAACCATGAAAATTTTGATTCTGAACGCCGGTTCCTCCTCCCTGAAATATCAGCTGATCGACATGGACGGCGAAAAACTGCTGGCCAAGGGTCTGGTGGAGCGCATCGGTATCGAGGGCAGCCATATCAACCAGAAGGCCAACGGTCAGATTTTTGACGTGGCATCTCCCATGGCGAACCATACCGAGGGCATCCAGTGGATGCTCAAGGCGCTGCTGGATCCCGAAAAGGGCGCGTTGAAGAGCATGGACGAGATCGGCGCTGTGGGCCACCGCGTACTGCACGGCGGCGAGCGTTTTACTGCCAGCGTTCTGGTGAACGAGGAAGTCAAAGAGGCCATTAAGGCGAACATCCCCCTCGGCCCCCTGCACAATCCCGCCAATCTGATGGGCATCGAGGCCTGCGAGAAGGTCATGCCCGGCACGCCCAACGTGGCTGTGTTCGATACGGCTTTCCATCAAACCATGCCGCCCAAGGCTTACATGTACGGTGTTCCCATGGAATACTATGAGAAGCTGCATGTTCGCCGCTACGGCTTCCACGGCACCAGCCACCGCTATGTGAGCAAGCGCGTCTGCGAGTTCCTGGGATTGGACCGCACCAAGACCCGCGTTATCACCTGCCATCTGGGCAACGGCTCCAGCATGTGCGCCGTGGAGAACGGCAAGTGCATTGACACCAGCATGGGCATTACGCCCCTGGAAGGCGTCATCATGGGCACCCGTTCCGGCAGCATGGATCCTGCCGTGGTGCAGTACATCTGCAACAACGAACACATCAGCGTGGACGAAATGCTGACCATCTGCAACAAGAAGAGCGGCCTGCTGGGGATCAGCGGCCTGAGCAGCGACATGCGCGACATCGACAAGGCTGCCGATGAAGGCAACGAGCGCGCCATCATCGCCCGCGACATGCTGGTCTACGGCATCCGCAAGTACATCGGTTCCTATGCCGCCGCCATGAACGGTGTGGATGTGATCGTCTTTACCGCCGGCATTGGGGAAAACAACTGCGCGCTGCGTGAGCGCGTCATGCAGGGCTTCGAGTATCTGGGCGCCAAGTTGGATCCCACCAAGAATGCCGGCTGCCGTGAGGAAGCCGTTATCTCCACCGACGACAGCAAGGTGAAGATTTGCGTGATCCCTACCGACGAAGAAATCGTCATTGCCCGAGATACGCTCTGCATCGTCACCGGCAAGCCCATCGAATAAGCAGGCAGGGCCTGAGCCCCTGCACCCTGATTCGCGTTTGAGTTGGGCAGATTTCTCCTGCTTTCAAACGTGTGGGAAGGTCAGGAGTTCAGTGCGTCGCACGGAAATCGAACGAGCCGCAGCATGGATGAGCCGCGGCTCGTTTTTTATCAAACTCTGACGGAGGAGCCTATGCAGCTTCATCTTCTCTATCATCCGATCACGTCCACGCCGCTTCAGCAATCGGCACGGCATTGGGAGGTCAGCCCTTCCGAACCTTTGCAGCCCTATATTCGCTGCTTCTGGGGGCCCATAAAGGCGGGCGTTGCCGAAAAAGCGGGTGAGCTGGTGATCCCGGACACCTGCATGGATCTGATCTTTGACAAAAACCGCCTGACCGGTGAAAGAACGGCACGTTTCTGCACGCTCAGCGATGCTTCGTTCACATCGAACCCCGCGGGAATCCTCATTACAGAGAGATTTGGGATTCGAATGTACCCATGGACTGCGGCTCTTCTGACAAACCGGCCTCTGAATGGCACGAAGAACAGGTGCTGCGAAGGAGCAGACTTTTTCCCTGCATTGACAAAAGCCGTGTTGGCAATGTTGGAAGAAACCACCTCCTTTTCCATCCGCTGCCTTCGGGCAGAAAGAATCGTTTACAAGGCGTTGTGGCAGAAAACCGGCTCGCCGGATTGCCTGAATATTCTGGAAGGGTTTCTTCGCCGGGAAGGACGATGGAGCGTGAAAGAGGCTGCGCAAAGCGTCTGCGTCAGTTCGCGCCAGCTGGAACGAATGTTTGCCTCCAACTTTGGAGTAACGCCCAAAACCATGATGAAGCTGCTGCGCTATCAGTGCCTTTGGCAAAGCGCCGTTTATGATCCGGCCTTTCATCAGGCGGACGCCGCCTTACGATTCGGCTATACCGATCAGGCTCATATGGCGAATGAATTTCGCCTATATCACACCATGACGCTGAAACAGGCGCTGGAGCTGGCGCGCGATCCTGTCGCGTTTTTACAAGAATAGCCATCAGGCGTGGTGCTAAAATTCTTTCGAGACTGAAAAACAGTCTGGAAAGGATGAAAGAAAGATGAAATCTCTCACCAAAGAAACGCAGCGTCGGCTTCGCCGCTGGATGCAGTGCAATGCACGTCCGCTGGAATGGGCGCTATATCTGCACAAATTCGAAAATGGCTCTGTGAAGAACGTGCTGGATACATTGTCAGCTTATCAGAATCCGGACGGCGGCTTCGGCTATGCGCTGGAACCGGACGACTGGAATCAGAATTCTACTCTGAATGCGACGATCTATGCCATGCAGCTGATGATGAGCATCGGCGTTACGCAGCATCCTTTGATGGAGGGCGCTCTGCGTTTTCTTCGCTCCGGGGCCTGTTTCAAGAACGGCGAATGGCTGTTCTGCACCCCCAGCAGCCGGGATTACCCCCATGCGCCGTGGTGGGGCATGAGTGAAGAAGAATCAAAGGAAGAAAATGAAGGCGTGACCCATAAAGTTGCCGGACTGATTCTGAGCCTTTGTCAGCCGGAGGACAGGCTTTACCAGACGGCCCTTGGGGTAGCAAAGCGCAGTTTTTCGAAATTCATGCAGGAACCGCCAAAGGGCGAAAATGGCGTTGCCGGATATGCGCTGCTTCTTCCGCACTGGATCCGGCTTGGCATTGCGCACGAGCCCGAAAGGGCCGCCGCTCGGATGCTGGAAATAGGCAACGCCGCGATCGAGCGCGACCCTTCCAAATGGTCGGAGTATGTACCCCGGCCCTCCGGCGCCATTCCCACTCCGGAAAGCCCGCTGTATCCCATGAACCGGGAGATCGTGGAACAGGAACTGGACTATCTGATTGATACGCTTCCGGCGAGTGGCGTCTGGGAGCCAAACTTCACCTGGTACAATACCATCGAGCTTTACCCGGAAGCCTATGCCGTCAGCCGGAACTGGTGGCGCGGCATCCTCGCCATTGGGCATTTGAGCTTTCTTCGGGCTTTTGGGCGGTTGGACTGAGAAAAGCGAAAAACGAATTTTTGGTGCCAGAACGGCATTTTCTTGCTATTTCTATAGAAAAATGCTATAGTATTATTGGAAAATTATTTTGGCGCAGCATTCGCTTTTCAAATGCACATTGAATCATCTGCCGCCGCGAAAGAGGGGAAATACCGCCATGCGCAAATCGTACTTTCACTGGCTTCCCGTTCTGTTCCTGCTTGTTCTGCTGATTGTATTCGGATTTACCTGTGCAAGCGCCGAGGAGGCGAGCGCGATCACGAATGAACGATTCATAGAGCAATACGGGTTCCCGGAGTCCATTCGGACGCACGATACCCGCTTCATGGCGGACGTTGAAAATATCGAAGTGCTGGATGCAAATTTCAATCTGCAATCGGCAGCGGCTACAAAAGGCGGAAAGACCGTTGTGATCACCGGAGAATATGAGCTGACCGATCATGCGAAGGCCGGTATCAAGATCAGCATCACCTTCCGTGAAATGACCCTTGTGGTGGACAGCTATGTTCCTTTCCATCTGAAGGACTTCTGCCTGAGCATTGATTCGGATTATGAGGTTTTCTTTTCGGCGGAAGGCGAAAAAAGGGTGCTGGACAAAGAACTGGTGCGCATTCCTGTATTTACCGCCTCCGGTCTGGTGCTTTACGCCACGGTTTCCATAAGACTCGACGTCGCAGGAAATTTTGAATTTGTGCTGGGCTATACCGGCGTGAATTCCACAATTTCCTATCAGGAGGAGCAATGGAACGGCGCCCTGACGGGAGGAACGCCGTCGGTGAAGATTAGTACCGGCGCGGCGTTCGGCACGGATCTGTGCTTGAATTTTGCGGTTGGTCTGGCTGCCTCCAACAAATTTGATTTGGTTAAGGTATCCTCCATTATCCGTGGGGATGCCGCTGTCTCGAAAAACTACGATTCCACCGTGCCCAGATCCATTCTATGCAGCGATGTAGACCTGGTCGCAAGCGTGTATGCGGAGGCGCATGCCGGACTGCTGCCGAGAGACGGACATAAATTCAAATTTGACTGTGTCTGTTCCTGGCAGAGTCCGCGCATGCCTTTCTATGAGAAGAACTTTCATTTTGAAGGACGCACGCTGGTGGACGCATGCACCTGCCGTTTTACGTGCATCAACGTATATTCGGAGGAGGGCGTGCTGTACGATACGCTCTTGAAGACGTCGGGGACTGTGCTGAGCAACGATGATCTTCCGAAGTTCACGAAAGAAGGGAAGTTTCTCGCCGGATGGCTGGTTACGGACATGAACGGCGAAATTGTTTCGGAAACCCTGCCCGCTACCGTGGACGGTGCGGAGCTGAATTGCACGGCACAATGGACGAATGATGATTCCGCTGGTTTCACACTTCCGGCAGAGGTCGAAACGGATTTTGTGGAAAACCTGTCGCTGCCATCCTACTATGATGGAACGGGAAGCCCAAGAACCATATACGTTCGGGGCGGGGAAATGAATGGAACGACACTGCGCTGCTATATTCCCACTTATGAATCCTCCTATGCAGATCGAAACAAAATTCATGTTGCAATCGAAAAAGCCGGAACGCAGGTGAAGCATATTGTATTTGAACCGGGCTTTACAAGCTTCAACGGCGCACGTTATTGCTATTCGCTGGAAAGTCTGTATTTTGATGATGAGATGACGTACACGGGCTACAACAATGATAATCCGCGCCTGACTCAGGTGCATCTGCCCGCCAATATGGAGGAGTCGCCCTATTTCGCAAATTGCTACTCCCTGCAGCACATTGATCTGCCCAGTGGCATCACCGATATCCGGGCAAAAGCTTTTTACGCTTGCCGGTCACTTTCGGATATCACACTCCCAGAGAGTATCGCTTCCGTTGGCGCGAATGCATTTTGGGGCTGCCGCTCCCTGACCAGCATCGATATTCCGGAATCCGTAACGGAAATCGGAGGAAATGCGTTTAGCGAATGCACCTCTCTGCGCACAGTTCGGTTTCCGTCAGGCATTAGCAAACTTGCGTCCGGCACTTTATACAATACGCAGGTAGAAACGCTTGATCTGCAGGTGACAGGCGATTTGACGGTTGAATATCAGGGTGCGGCACGCATTCGAAACATTCATATCAGCGGCAGGAATATCACGCTTGCTAGCAAGGCGTTTTCGAACAGCACCGACCTTCAGTCACTGACGATTACCGGCGATACCATTTCCATTACCGGCAATATGTTTCACGATTTTCCATATCTGACAGATGTAACGCTCAGTGCAAAAGAAATTTATCTCGGGGACAACCTGTTTGAAAATTGCCCGCAGCTGCGGAATGTGACGATTTCCAACTGTACGACCCTCTATCTGGGCGACAATGTGTTTGCCGGCTGCAAGAACCTTGCGCGCTTTGATTATGCGGGCGAAATAATACCCTGGACCACTGGCGCCAGCCTGAAAAATCTGTTCAGCGAAACTGCGATCGAACGCCTTTCGCTCAATGTGAACGTCACCGGGCTGACCATTCAAAACATGCCCTGTCTGACGGAGCTGACGCTGAACGGAACCATCGGCACGCTGAGCATTTTGAATAACAATGCCCTGACGGCCATTCAGCTTTCTCCCGGCCTGCAGGCAGTCGAAGCCATCAGCAAAAATGCCGCGCTGGAAACGCTGGACTTCCCGGAAAACGTGACCTTTGCGGAAAACGCGCTTTCGGAGAATCCGTCGCTGCATACGGTGCGTCTGCCGGAATCGCTGACAACGCTGCCTACCTATCTGCTGAAAAACTGTACTTCTCTGCGCAGCGTCACGTTCTCTTCTCAGCTGGAGCGCATCAATCACGGCGTGTTTTACGGATGCGCGAAGCTGGCTGATATCCGTCTGCCGGAAACACTTCAGCGGGTAGACGATAGCGTATTCGAAAATTGTACCTCGCTGACGGAAATTACGATTCCTGCTTCCGTTTCCATCTTCGGCACCAATGCGCTTAACGGCTGCACCAATTTGAAAACAGTGTATGTCCAGTCGACGGAGGCGTTTGTATTCTTTGACAAGGAATTCCTGACGGACTGCGTGGCCTATTGTCCCAAGGACAGCGCTACATGGAGCGTAACGGAATATACGCGCGTTGCGTCGGATGCGCCCGTCTACACCCTGCGCCTGCATTGGAACGATGGGCGAGAGGACACTGTGAAGTTGCGCACGGCAGGGGATACGCTGTACGCGCCCGTGCTGAGCTACATGAATCTTCGGGATGCAAACTATCTTCGCTGGTTCAGCGATCCCGATTGCACGCAGCAGACAGCGTTCCCGGAAACAATGCCGGACGGCGATCTGGAGCTGTATCTGGGCCTCGCGTATCAAACCACAACGGGCGATTATGTAGACTGGAACCATCTGGAGGGCAATTACGATTGGGATGAACTCGATCCCGTCACCGGAAATTGGCGGAAGGTGTCAAAGCTGATTTCCTACAACGTGGAGCAGGAGTTCTTCCATATTCCGGACGAATTTGAAATCATGTATGCAAACGCCATCCATCAGGGCGTTCGCTACGTGGAAATCGGCGCGAGCATGCGCAAAATCGATCCCGCTGCCTTCTGCTCCGCCGTGGATCTGGAATATATCGACGTTGACCCGGCAAATACGAATTATTATGCGCGGGACGGCGTGCTCTACAGCGCGGACGGCACGCTGCTGGTATATCCCTGCAAGCGTCCGGGCGTGGAATTCAGTGTTCCGGACGGCGTGACGGCCATTGCGCAGAACGCATTTTACCAGCCCGAGAACGTTGAACCGGAATTGCTCAGTCTGAATTTGCCGGACAGCGTAACCCGCATCAACGCCGGTGCTTTCTCAGGCCGGGCGCTGCCCTTTGCGGTGCAGACCAACAACATGTCGCTTCTTTCCGCGCTTGCGCAGGAGGGCATATACTGCAACCCCGCCATTCTGGCCCTCGTCAGCGATGGCACGCTGCTGGATATGTATATCGTTTCCGCAGGGCTTCCGCTGCCTGAGCTGCGAGCGCCCGAAAAAGAGGGAATGCAATTTGTAGGCTGGCATCTGGAGGACGATGATACCCTGCTTGATCCGGGCAGCATGACCATGCCGTCCGACGGACTGATTCTCTGCGCCGAATGGCGCGCAGGGCTGAGCTGGCAGCTTGTGCTTCCCGCCAGCCTGCGCGTGATTGAAGCGGGGGCCTTTGAAGGCAACGTCATGGCCAGTGTGCGCTGTCCGGAAGGAACGGCCGAAATCCAGAGCCGTGCCTTTGCCGATTGCAAGCAACTCCGAGACATTTATCTTCCTGCCAGCGTACAAAGCATTGCGGAGGACGCATTTTCCGGCACCGAAAATCTGACCATCCATACGGCGGAAGGCAGCGCGGTGGCGGAGTGGGCGCAGTCGCACGGCTATGCCGTTCAGATCGATTCGATTTGAGAATGAGAGTGCGGTTTGTTCCGCGAGCGTGATGCCGTAAAGCCGTTCCGGGAAAAACGAGTCTGCAGGAGGCTGCATGCAGCAAAATCAGAAAAGCAAATTTCCCGCTTGACTTTCTGACCGTTCTTTTCTATAATGGGCTCACAGGCCAAGAAGGGAACCAGTACCCTGCGAAAGCCCGCATTCAGAGAGCCGCCGGACGGTGCAAGGCGGATGCGGAAAGCAGGCGAATACATCCCGGAGCCCAGCCGTGAAGCTGCAGTAGCGGACTGCCGGTACGCCGGTTACAGCGTAAAACGATAGCTGAACGCCGTCGTCAGAGTAAAAACGGAAGTGGTACCGCGATTGATCTCGCCTTCCTCCCTTATGGGAGGAAGGCGATTTTCGTTTGTTCCCTGCCGGAGTGGCTATTTTCGACGGCATAAAGGAGAGTGACGCGCATGCTGCCAGAAGGATTGAGCTTTGCCTCCCGATTCGATCATGTGACCGGCAGTGCCATTCGGGAGATCTTCAAAGTGTTGACCCGGCCCAATATGATTTCTTTCGCAGGAGGAAGTCCGTCCGCCGAAGCGCTTCCCGACAGGGAATGTGCAGAGATCGCCCGGCAGGTGCTGCTGGACGACGGCAAACGGATTCTGCAATACGGGGCCACCGAGGGGTATCCGCCTTTGGTGGAGAGCCTGATCGCCTATTTGAAGGAGCATTACGGCTTCAACGCCTCTCCCGCCACGCTGCTTCCCACGACGGGCAGCACCTCCTGCATGGATCTGCTGTGCAAGGCGTTCATCAATCCGGGGGATACTGTACTGGTGGAAAGCCCCACTTTTCTGGGCAATATGCAGACCCTCCGGTTGTATGAGGCCAATCTGGTCTCCATTCCCAGCGACGATAACGGCGTTCTGATCGACGCGCTGGAGGAAGCTGCCCGAAACTATCACCCGAAGCTGTTCTACGTGATCCCTTGCTTCCAGAATCCTTCCGGCCGGACGCTTTCGCTGGAACGCCGCCAGAAAATCGCGGAACTGGCGGCGAAGTATCATTTTCTGGTGATGGAGGACGATCCTTATCGCGATCTCCGCTACGCCGGCGAGACGCTTCCCACCATCAAGAGTTTTGATCGGGAGGGATATGTGGCCTACTGCGGCAGTTTTTCCAAGATTATCAGCCCAGGCCTGCGGCTGGGCTACATCTACGGTCAGGAAGATGTGATACGCAAATGTGCCATCGGCAAGCAGGGTTCGGATCTGCATACTTCCAATCTGACACAGGCAGTGGTCGACAGCTTCCTGCGCCGCGGCTTGCTGGAGCCTCATATTCAGGCGATCCTTCCCGGATACCGGGACAAGCTGAACGCCATGGCGGACGAGCTGGAGCAATTTCCTGACGGGACGCGATTCAGCCGCCCGGAGGGCGGGCTGTTCCTGTTTGCGGAGCTGCCCGAGAAGCTGAACGCGACGGAGTTGTTCCAGCAGGCGGTGGAACGCGGCGTAGCCTACGTGCCCGGTTCGTTTTTCTATCCGGAAGGCGGCCACCACAACACCCTGCGGCTCAATTTCTCCAATTCGACGCTGGAACAGATCCATCATGGCATGACAGTTCTGCGGGAGCTGTTTGAAGAAGCGCTGCAACATTAAAAAACACCGTCAGCGTACAAAATAGAAAGGAAGGAACCACACATGCAGCATATTTTGGACATTCTGAAAGAACGCGGTTTTCTGGCACAGATCACCTTTGAGGAAGATCTCTACAAAGCCATCGAAAAGGAACCCATGACCTTCTATCTGGGCATCGATCCCACGGCGGACAGCCTTCATGTGGGTCATTTCATTCCGATCATTGCGGCCAGCCATCTGCAGAAGGCCGGACACCGGCCGATCATCCTCTGCGGCGGCGGCACGGCCATGATCGGCGACCCCAGCGGAAAAAGCGATCTCCGCAAGATGATGACCAAAGAGACCATTGCCGGAAACGTGGCGGCGATCCAGAAGCAGTTGACCCGTTTCATGGACTTCGGCGAAGGCAAGGCCATGATGGTCAATAACGGAGACTGGCTGCTGAACCTGAACTATATCGACTTTCTGCGCGAGGTGGGTGCCCTGTTCAGCGTCAACCGCATGCTGACCGCCGAATGTTACAAGCGCCGTCTGGAAACGGGCCTGACCTTCCTGGAATTCAACTATATGCTGATGCAGAGCTACGACTTCCTGCAGCTGTTCCAGAAATACAATTGCCGTCTGCAGATCGGCGGCGACGATCAGTGGAGCAATATGCTCTCCGGTGCGGATCTGATTCGCCGTAAGGAGCAACAGGATGCTTTCGCCCTGACCTGCAAGCTGATTATGACCCATGACGGCAAGAAGATGGGCAAGACCGAAAAGGGCGCGCTGTGGCTGGATCCTGCCCGCACCTCTCCCTACGAGTTCTACCAGTACTGGCGCAATGTGGCTGACGCGGACGTGGAGCGTTTCCTGGGACTCCTGACCTTCCTGCCCATGGATGAGGTTCGCCGTCTGGGCGCGCTGAAGGATGCACAGATCAACGAAGCCAAACGGGTTCTGGCCTTTGAGATCACCAAGCTGGTTCACGGCGAGGAAGAAGCCTTGAAGGCGCAGGACGCCGCACAGGCGCTGTTCGCGGGCGGCGGAAGCAGCGAAAACGTGCCCACCTACGAAGTCAACGCCGCCATGCTGGCCGAAGACAGCCGGTTGACCAGCCTGCTGGCCATGTGCGGCCTGTGCGCCAGCCGCGGCGAGGCGCGCAAAATGGTGCAGGCAGGCGCGGTGCTTGTAGGCGAAAACAAGGTAACCGACATTGACGCCTGTATTGATGCGGGCCAGATCGGTTCCGACGGTCTTCTCCTGCGGAAAGGCAAAAAGAACTACTGCCGACTGATTCTCAAATAATATGAACGGCTATAAAACGCTTCTGAAAGAAGCGAGCGACGAGTATATCGTCAACAAAAGCCGCTTCATTGGCAGCGCCGCTCCGGTGGAAACCCCGGAGCAGGCGCTGGCCTTTCTGGATAAAATCCGTCAGCAATATAAAGACGCCACCCATAACTGCTATGCTTACATCATCGGGAAAAACGCCGGGATCATGCGTTACAGCGATGACGGCGAGCCAGGCGGAACGGCGGGGATGCCCATTATCGAAGTCATGAAGGCCCGCGGCGTGGTGGATTGCGCCGTAGTCGTGACCCGTTATTTCGGAGGGATCCTGCTGGGAGCCGGCGGCCTGGTGCGGGCTTATTCTCATACATGCGCGCTGGCGCTGAACGCAGCAAAGGTCTGCGAGATGCATCCCACGGTGCGCTACATGGCCGAAGTGGCCTATCCCTTATGGGATCGGGTGCAGCATCATCTCAAAAGCCTTCCTGTCCGGCTGGAAAAGCCGGAATTCACCTCTGCCGTCGGCTTCGAGCTGGTGATGAAGGAGGCGGATGAGACACGGGTACGGGACGAACTGACCCGTGCGACCGACGGACGCATGGAATGGCTGAAGACGGAGGAAACCTATTCTCCGTGGAAGGAAGAAAACGGCGATGGACTTGTTTGACGTTATCGGCCCTGTGATGGTCGGTCCCAGCTCGTCTCACACGGCGGGAGCGGCCCGAATCGGAAAGATCACCCGACGGCTGCTGGGCTGCAGGCCCGTGCAGGCTCGAATCGGCCTGTACGGTTCTTTTCAGAAGACCTATGTGGGTCACGGTACAGATAAAGCGCTGATTGGCGGCCTTCTTGGCATGAACGTAGATGATCTTCGCCTGCGGAACAGTCTGGAGATCGCCCGGCAGGAGGGGCTGGAGTATTCCTTCTATCCGGCTGAGCTGCGTCACGCTCACCCCAATACGGTGGTATTGGACGTGGAAGGCGAGGACGGACGGCATTTAACGGTTCAGGCTTCCTCCGTCGGCGGCGGCGAAATTCGCGTCAATGCCATCGACGGACTGGAAGCCGGCTTTTCCGGCCATGAAAACACCATTGTGCTGACCTATGCCGATACCCGCGGCATGATTGCCGCCATCAGCAAACAGGTGTCTGAAGCCTGTCTGAATATTGCCACCATGCGGGTTTTTCGTGATACACAGGGCGGTAAGGCCATTATGGCGCTGGAACTGGACGGTGAGGCGCCGGAAGAGCTGCTGAGTGCCCTTGCGCAGCTTCGGGACGTGTACCGGGTGGCTTATCTGCCCGCTGCAGAGGAGGGCGCGTCATGCGAACGATGAAAGAGCTTCTGGAAGCAGCCGAGGGAGCGAAGGTTTCCCTGGGAGAAATCTCCCTGCGGTGGCAGGCTGAAAAAAACCGTGAATCCCTGGCGGCGGTTCGGGCCAAAATGGGGGAACAGCTGCAAATTATGCGGTTGAGCGTTCAGGATGGCTGTTCGCCGGAGCTGCGTTCCGCTTCGGGCCGCGTCGGAGGACAGGCCTCCAAAATGGTGCAGGCAGATCAAATGAGCCGCTTTGGCGTGGTGAGCAAGGCATGCGCCTATGCGATGGCTGTGGCGGAAAGCAACGCATGCATGGGAAAGATCGTAGCCGCGCCCACAGCCGGAAGCTGCGGGATCCTGCCGGGGGCTTTGCTGGCCGTACAGGAAGAAGAACATTTTTCAGAGGATGAGCTGGTCTCGGCCCTGTTTGCCGCCGCTGGGATCGGGCGCGTGATTGCGTTGGAGGCGACCATTAGCGGCGCGGAGGGCGGATGTCAGGCAGAATGCGGCGCTGCGGCGGCCATGGCGGCGGCGGCGCTGACACAGTTGTACGGCGGCTCCCCTCGACAGGCCTGCGATGCCTGTTCCTTTGCCCTGATGAACATGCTCGGCCTGGTTTGCGATCCCGTCTGCGGTCTGGTGGAAATCCCCTGCGTATACCGCAATGTGGGCGGCGTGTCGCAGGCCTTTGCCGCCGCGCAGCTGGCTCTGAGCGGCGTGAACTGTCCCATCCCCGGAGACGAAGTCATTCTGACCATGAAAGACGTAGGGGATGCACTGCCCGCCAGTCTGCGGGAAACCGGAGAAGGCGGCTGCGCCGGCTGCCGCAGCATGCAAATGAAAAATCCCTGACGATCATTCGTCAGGGAAAAGATTAGAGCGTTTTCAGAAAGTCAAGCAGCGGTTCGCTGCTTCCGGCATAGGTCAGAATATACCGCTGACCATACCAGAAGATGGGCCCGTATGCGCCCGGCTCAATCAGTCCGGCCAGATATTCCGCCCGGTTGCTGTCATCGAAGTAAACAAGAACCTCCTCGCCCTCTTCGGTACGAAGCGCTTTCCAGCGAGCAGTTTCTCCAATGGCAACGGGCGTTTCGGCGGATACCTCCGCAAGCGAAACCGGGAAGCCGCCTGCTTCAAAAGCCTGCATGATCTGCCGGTAGGGTTCCTTCAGCGCCGTAGCATGGCAGCCAGTCAGCAGGATCAGGCAGAGAAGCAGAAGCACAGCAAAACCAAGAAAACGGAAGCGCTTCATTCGGGCGTCTCCTTTCCAAAAATCAAAACCAACAGGAGGACTTACCATATGCGCTGCGGATGCCCCCATTGCGAGGCTTATATGATCCAGTCGGAAACAGACGGTCAGGCCTGCGTCTGCCCAGAGTGCGGCTATCGCTGCAACGCCTGCCTGGGCACGGCTTCCATGATTACCCGAGAACAGCTGGAAAAGCTGAAAAACACCGACTGGTTTACCCCGCAGTTCGACCGGCCTCTGAACGATGAAGAGGCGGAAGAATCAGAAGTTGATCACCCCTAAATGCTCCAGAAGGATCTTCAGGCCGATAAGCACCAGCACGACACCGCCGGTGATCTCGGCCTTTTTTTCGTACCTGGTGCCAAAACGGTTGCCTATAGCCACGCCGATCCAGCTCAGGCAGAAGGTTGTCAGACCAATGATGGTGATAGCGGGTACGATAGGCGTTTGCAGAACAGCGAAGGTAATGCCGACGGCCAGTGCGTCAATGCTAGTAGCAATCGCCAGCAGGAGCATTTCTTTCAGATCCAGCTTGGGGTCTTCCAGCTTTTCATTTTTCTCTTCTTCTTTTTCATGAGTAGCGTCCCAGATCATCTTGATGCCGATATAAGTAAGCAGCGCGAAGGCGACCCAATGATCCACCGGCTTGATGTACTGCTCGAACTGGGTTCCCAGAAACCAGCCGATCAGCGGCATAATGGCCTGAAATCCGCCAAAATAACATCCCACCAGCAAAATATGTTTTGTCTCCTAATGATTTGGTGTATGTTCCGACTCAGGATGAATTGGAAAAAGGCATTGTGATGTTTAATCT
>CAKUCE010000012.1 GCA_934643535.1 uncultured Clostridia bacterium
CGGCAAATAGCAGGGGCAGTGCCCCTGCACCCCACACCGCGCCCATAGGGCGCGGGAGTACACGAGGGAAAGCAAGTTGGCTGCGGAGTTACCGCCGTGGCACGACAGGTGCCACGGCGGTAACCCTGCGGCCAACTTGCTTTCCCTTAAGCGCCCTGCGCGCATAGCGCGCAGTCCGGGGTCAAGGGGCGGTGCCCCTTGTTTTTTCTTTGGTTTTTGATTGCATACAGGATGCAGGAACGGTATACTGAGAGGGTAAAGAACCGGGAAACCGGGGATGGTTTTTGGAGGAAAGGTTTCAATGAATCTGACACAGAAAATTCTGAAAAAACACCTGCTCAAGGGCGAGCTGGTGCCGGGCACGGAAATTGCGATCCGAATCGATCAGACCTTGACGCAGGATTCCACGGGTACGATGGCCTACCTGCAGCTGGAAGCCATGGGCGTTGACCGGGTGAAAACGGAACGCAGCATGGCCTATATCGACCATAACACCTTGCAGACTGGTTTTGAAAATGCCGACGATCACCAGTACATTACCACCGTGGCCAAAAAGCACGGTATCTACCTCAGCAAACCCGGCAATGGCATCTGCCATCAGGTGCAGTTGGAACGGGTGGGTAAACCGGGCCGGACGCTGCTGGGCAGCGACAGCCATACCCCCACCGGCGGCGCGCTGGGAATGCTGGCCATCGGCGCGGGCGGACTGGACGTGGCCGTGGCCATGGGCGGCGGCGCGTATTATCTGAACTGCCCCAAAGTGGTCAACGTCCACCTGACCGGAAAGCTGCCCCGGGGCGTGGCTGCAAAAGACGTGATCCTGGAGCTGCTGCGCCGCCTGACCGTCAAGGGCGGCGTAGGCAAGGTGATGGAATATACCGGCGAGGGCGTGGAAAGCCTGACGATCCCTGAGCGCGCCACCATCGCCAATATGGGCGCGGAGTTGGGTGCGACCACCTCTGTGTTTCCCAGCGACGAGGCGGCCCGCCGCTTCCTGAAGGCGCAGGAGCGGGAAGAAGACTATCAGCCCCTGTTTGCCGATCCCGACGCGGAATATGATGAAGAAGTGGATATCGACCTGTCCCAGCTGGAACCCATGGTAGCTCTGCCCCATATGCCCGATAACGTGAAGACCGTCCGGGAAGCCGGCCCTATCAAGGTGGATCAGGTCTGCATCGGCTCCTGCACCAATTCCAGCTATCAGGATATGATGCGCGTGGCGGCCATCCTCAAGGGGAAGACCGTAAACCCCGAGGTATCGCTGGTCATCGCCCCCGGCAGCCGTCAGGTATTGAGTATGCTCAGCCAGAACGGCGCGCTGCATGATATGATCGAAGCGGGCGCGCGGATTTGCGAAACCGCCTGCGGCTTCTGCATCGGCATGGGCCAGAGCCCCAAGACCAACGGCGTCAGCGTGCGCACCAATAACCGCAACTTCTTCGGCCGCAGCGGAACCAAGAGCGCGGGAATCTACCTCACCAGCTGCGAAACCGCCGCCGTCACCGCTCTGACCGGCGTATTGACCGATCCCCGGGAGACGGACGCGGACCTGACGGTGGACATGCCGGAGCATTTCGCCGTACATGACAATATGATCCTTCCCCCGGCTTCGCCCGAAGAAGCGGCGGCGGTGGAAGTCGTCCGCGGCCCCAACATCCAGCCCTTCCCCAAAGCCGACGCGCTGGCGGACAGCCTTTCCGGGCAGGTGCTGCTGAAAATGGAGGACAACATCACCACCGACCATATCATGCCCAGCGGCAGCGACCTGCTGCCCTTCCGCAGCAACATTCCCAAGCTCAGCGAGCATTGCCTGACCCCGGTGGACGCGACCTTCCCAGCCCGTGCCAGGGCGGCGGGCGGCGGCTTCCTGCTGGCCGGTCAAAACTACGGTCAGGGCTCCAGCCGGGAGCATGCGGCGCTGGTGCCGCTGTACCTGCACGTGCGCGGCGTGCTGGCCAAGAGCTTTGCCCGGATCCATCGGGCCAATCTGATCAACAACGGTATCCTGCCGCTGGAATTCACCAGCGAAAGCGATTACGACCGCTTCGACCAGAACGATGAGATCTCTCTGCCCGACGTGCGCCGGGAGGTTGCCGAGTCTGCGGGCACGGTAACGGTGCAGAACGTCACCAAGGGCTTTACCGTTCAAATGGCCCTGTCCGTCACCGACCGTCAGCGGGATATGCTGCTGGCCGGGGGCCTGATCAACCTGATCGGGCAGGGAAAAGGCTGAATCAGCCACGAGGGCCTCTCCTCCCTTTTTCGGGATGGGAGGCTCTTTTTGCGCCGCTCTGTTTTTGAACGTTGCAGGGAGAGTTCCTGTGTTTCAGCGTTTCCGATCCTGTGTTATACTGTTCGTGAGGCGTGAGCTTCTTTGTTCCGGGGGCCTGAAGCTCCGCGATAACGGATTTTTGGGGAAGAAAGCGGAGGAATTGAAATGAATCTATCGTCCATCCATCATATTGCCATCATCGTGTCCGACTATCAGGCGGCAAAGCGCTTCTATGTTCATAAGCTGGGCTTTGAAGTGATCCGGGAAAACTACCGTCCGGAACGGCGGGACTGGAAGCTGGATCTGCGCGTAAACGCCGGCACGGAGCTGGAGATCTTTGCGGAGGAAAATCCGCCCCAGCGGGTCAGCCGCCCGGAAGCCTGCGGCCTTCGCCACCTTGCCTTCCATGTGGAAAACATCGAGGCCGAGGTAAAAGCGCTGGCGGAGCAGGGGATCGAATGCGAACCCATCCGAATGGACGAGTATACCGGCAAAAAAATGACGTTTTTCTTTGACCCGGACGGTCTTCCGCTGGAGCTGCATGAATGACGCGGAGCAGTACGCTGTTTTAAGCAATCGCTGCGTCTCTGTCAGAAAGATATGATCTTTACTGAGCAAAGCGGCAAATCAATGCTGCGCTCCATTCCTTTCTCTGAGACAGCTTTCAAAGCAAACCAGCCTTTCTGCCGCCCAATTTTTTCTGCGGCAGAAAGGCTGATTTCAAAGTTCTTTGTCCTATAGAGATATCAATCGTTTTTCTTTTGCGGAAAGAAAAGCCATATCCATCACCTGCAGCAGCCTGCGCTCCTCGGCTTCGGTTACGGCCAGCTGCTCCCGCCCTTCCAGCGCCGCAACCAGGTTTTCATAAAAGGCGCCGGGCTGCGGCTCGACCACTGGCAGCGGAATATGGCGAACGGTATTTTCACCCCGGGGCTGCAGCGTCCGGGATGGGCCAATCAGGGAAGCGGTTTTGATTTCTTCTTCCCAGGGCAGCTCTTCTCCGTTAGAAACGATCGTTTCGCCTTTACAGTCCCAATAGGGAATCAGCGTGGTGCCTTCTGTGCCGCACAGATACCAGCGTGGCAGCATCTGATAGCTGCATGTGCCAATTTCGACCAGGGCCGAAAAACCGCTTTCAAACAACAAGGTCAGCCGAAGGTTTTCATCCACTTCAAATTGACGCAGATATTGGAACTCTGCCCATACGCCGGTTATTTTTTCCGAAGTCAGCATCAGAATCTGGTCGATCAGATGAACGCCCCAATCATAAAGCATTCCTCCGCCAAACCGGCTGTAACGCCGCCAGGTATCGGCGATGCCGCGGGATCCCTGTACCCGGGATTCCACACGGAACAGATGTCCCAGCTGTCCGGAGGCCAGGATCTGAGAGACAATCCGGTAATCCCGATCCCAACGGCGGTTTTGGTGAATGGCCAGCAGCTTTTCCATTCGATGGGCAGTGGTATACATCTGGTCCAGCTCGCGGCTGTTGATCGCAGCCGGTTTTTCGCACAGCACGTTCTTGCCCGCTTCCAGCGCCGCAACCACATTGGGCAAATGATCCTGATTCGGCGTTGCGACCAAAATCAGCTCCAGCCGGGGGTCTTCCAGCAATTCCTTCAGGGAACCGCAAGGCTTCAGGCCGTCTCTGCGGGCGATTTCATTCCGCTTTGGATCAATGTCATAAGCGGCAGCATATCGCAGCCCCGGGTGTGGAAGATGCAAATGGTGAGCCTGCGCCATTCCGCCGTAGCCGATAATGCCCGCCAGATGCTCTCTCATGATTTCACTGCTCCTTCCGTCAGTCCCTCGGTAATCTGCCTGGAAGCAAACAGATATACCAGCAGAACCGGCAGCATGGAAATCAGATACGCCGCATAGGCCAAAGGATAATCCACTGAATACGTACTCTTAAAATTATACTGGAACAGCTGCAGCGTCCACGCTTTCAAATTGCCGCCTACCACCACCAGCGGCAGCAAAAAATCATTCCAGAACCATAGCACATCTTTAATCAGCACAGCGCTGATCATAGGCATAACCACCGGATACACAATCAGAAAAATCGACTTGAGCCGGGAGCAGCCGTCAATAATGGCAGCCTCTTCCATATCCCGTGGAATGGCCTTGATATAGCCTACCATCAGGAACACATCCGCTCCCAGCGCGCCGACCACATACAGAATTACCAATCCCCAGGTATTCAGCAGCCGGAGAGAAGACATCATCTGCACCAGCGCCAGCATCTTGGTCTGAAAAGGCACGAAGATGCCCAGAATGATGAAGTAATACAGGAATTTGAAGTAACGATGTTTCTCCATCCTGCGGGCAATAACGAAGGAAGTGGTAGGAATCACCAGGTAAACGCCGATGGCGCTCAGCAGCGTCACAAGAGCGCTGTTGCCCAAATAGGTGAAATAGTTTGCCTTGCTTAGCACGGTCTGAAAATTATCCAGCCGGAAGGAAGAAGGCAGGCCGAAATAATCGCTCAGCAGCTCCGGCGTCGTTTTGAAGGCGTTGATAACCAGCAAATACAACGGAACCAGGATCGCCGCCATTCCCGCGGCAAGGAAAGCGTAAATCAAAACTCTGGCCAGAATATGACGCAGCTTTTTCATACGCTGACCTCCTTCCTGCGGGTCGCAGCCAGATACGCGCCGCTGATGACTACCATAAACAGAAACATGACAAAAGACATGGCAGAGGCATAGGAATACTGGTTCTCCGCGAAGCCCTTCTGAAAGATCAAATAGGCCAGAGACTCCGTAGCACGGCCCGGACCACCGGAGGTCAGTACCGTAATGTATTCATACGTAGCCAGACCGCCCTTGAGGCTGGTGATGAATACCATGCCCACCGTTGGTAAAATGTAGGGCAGCGTGATATTTCGGAACTTCTGCCAGGAAGACCCGCCGTCAATATCCGCCACCTCATACAGGTCGCCTGGTACATTTTTCAGTGCGGCAAAAAACAGCACTGTGGGAATCGGCACGCTGCCCCAAAGGTTTACGGCAGCTACCGCGTAGATTGCGTATTTGGAGCTTGACAGAAGGCTTTTGGAAAAAAGCGCGCTGCCAGCTGCCTGCCCCAAAAGAGGCAGGGCTTTACTGTAAATCTCCTTGAACAAAAGACCTGTGGTAATCAGGCTGAACAGGCAGGGCAGAAAGTAGACTGCCTTGCAAAACTGCCACCCCAGCGGTTTGGCATTCAATACCATCGCCGTCAGCAAAGCGATGAGCAACGTACCCGCTACCATCAGAGCGGTATAGCGCAGCGTAAATCCGATCACTCTCAGAAAGCGCGCGTCGTTCAGCAGGCGGGCATAGTTCTGCAGTCCGATAAAATCATAATCCCGGCTGATACCGTTCCAATTGGTCATGGAATACCAGATGCCCAGCACGACTGGAGCAAAAAAGAAAACCGTATATCCAATCAGCGCCGGAAACGAAATAACTGTATCCACGATCAGGGCTCTATCCCGTTTTTTTCTCACGCCCGCTTCCCCCGTTTCTGTATCAATCCGAATGGCAGGGGCGGGAGAAACGTCCCGGAAGGAACGTTTCTCCCGCCTGATCACTTCCGCCTGTTTTTATTACTGAGCGTAATGCATTTTCACTTCTTCATCCACCATGGACAGGAAGGAATCTACATCGCTGTTTTCACACAGCATCTGCACCAGCGGAGAGATAACGCTGTTGGTGCCGGAACGCCAGTAGTTCCGGGCAATGCTGTAGGTTTTGCCGGAAGCGGCGGCGTCCGCGAAGGCCTGGAAGGCAGGGATGGAATTGTTCACGCCATTGATCAGGGAAACCGCTCCGCAATCGTCCGCAAACGTCTGGGCGTTGGCAGGATCCGCCAGCCAGCTCAGGAAAGTCAGGCAGGCTTCAGGATGCTCCGTCTTTGCGCAGATATTGAAGGTCAGGTCCAGATTGGTGGCCACTTTGGTATCCTCAGCCTTTTCGGCGGGGAAGGCAAAAGAGCTGATCTTGGCGTTACCGGCGCTCTGAATCAGCGGATAAGCCCAGGTGCCGTTGAGGAACATGGCGGCTTCGCCGTTGGCAAAGGCGCTGATGCCGGTCATGTAGTCAGTGGAGATGGGGTCGGCCTGACCATAAGTGTGCAGCTTGGCAATGATATCGGCAACCTTACGAATGCCTTCATCGGCGGCAGCAGAGGTTTCACCGGCGGCGATTTTTTCAAACAGTTCGCCCTGATCGTTGTACACGAGACCCGTCAGGCGTTCAAACACATTGAAAGCGGTCCAGGCGTCCGCGTCGGTAAACTCGATGGGCGTAATACCGGCAGCCTTAAAGGTTTCGCAGGCGGCCCAGAACTCGTCCAGCGTCGCAGGCACAGCCACATTGTACTGCTGGAAGAGATCCTCGTTATAGAAAACGCCCCAGGCATTGGAGAAATACGGCAGACCCACCACCTTACCGTCGAAGGTGACGCCGGCCAGGCTGGTTTCGTTAATGGCATTCTTCAGCCATTCCTGATCGCTGAGGTCCATGAAATAATCCTCCGCGAAATAGGGATACCAGCTCTGATCGTTCGCCCAGGTCCACATATCGGGCATATCGCCCGCCAGGAAGCGGGACTGCGTGGAGGCCGCGTATTCCGCAGGCTGATTGATCTTGATCTCGATCTCCGGATGCTCCTGGCTGAAAGCCGCCACGGCTTTTTCCAGGGCAGCGACGACTTCGCCCTTATGCAGCATCAGTTCCAGAGTTACCTTTTCTTCCGCACAGGCGGCGGTCAGGCTCAGCACCATAGCCAGAGCCAGAACCAGACTCAACAGTTTTTTCATTTTGGGATGTCCTCCTTCTTTTTTCATGGCGTTTCATGACAAGTTTTTTATCCGTGCAATCGCTGCGGTGGAAAGTCTTTTTTCCGCACCTCCTTCTCTCCCGCCGCCGCGAAACCGCTCGAACTTTACAGCTCCACCCAGCGATTTTCCCGGCTGGAGCAAAGCAGCGCATCCAGCAGGCGCTGACTTTTCAGGCCATCCTCCAGCGATGGGAACCATGGCCCCTTCCGGCCCTGAATGGCGTCGATAAAGGTGGCTTCCTGACTGGCCCGATAGTTTTCCGGCACCTCAACCGTGTGAAGCTCCGGCTGCTCCGGGCAGAGCTTTTCCCCGGCGATTCGCAGCGTGTTGGGTTCGTTGAGGTTAAAAGAAAGCGAGCCTTCAGAACCATATACGTCAAAAAGAATGGTATTTTTCTGGCCATAGGCGCAGCGGCTGATGGTAAAGGTAGCGTCCGCGCCATCCTTCATCTGGGCCAAAAAGCTGCACAGGTCATCGGTTTCCACCTGCCCCATGCCGGAGCCATCCAGCCGGGGGCGTTCCTTCACGATGGTCTGCACCCGGGCGCAAACCCGAACGATGTCACCGGCCAGTAATTGGGCCATATCGATCAGATGCACGCCCAGATCGCCCAGGACGCCGGTGCCCGCCTTTTCTTTTTCAAAGCGCCATTCCAGCTTACGGCCGGGCCAAAGGGCGCTGTCCTTCAGGTAGGCGATCTGCAGGCCCGTCACCTGACCCAGCCCGCCCTGATCGATCAGCTCCTTGGCATAACGCACGGCCGATGTAAAGCGATAGGAGAAGCAGAGCATGACCACCTGCTCCGGCTTGAGCGGGATCTCCGAAAGAAGGGAGGCCTGCTCCATGCTCAGACCCAGCGGCTTTTCGATATTGACGGATTTTCCGGCTTTCAGCGCATCAGCCGCCATGGGTACATGCAGGTAGTTCGGCGTACAGATTTCCACTGCATCCACCTCCGAGCAGGCCAACAGCTCCCGATAATCCGCAAAACGGCGCTCCGCAGGCAGGCCGAGTTTGTCGCCGGCCTGTTTCAACCGCTCCGGGTCAATGTCACAGACGGCCGTGATCTGAGCATTGGGGCACTTCAGCAGGCCCGGCACATGAGCACCCATGGCAATGCCGCCCATGCCAATGATTCCAACACGAACTTTTTCCATAGGAAAAACTCCTTAATATTGTATTATTTTGCCTCCAGCGGTTCCCTCTGGCCATAACCCATGGGAGGGTTGCCCGTGGGGGCCGCCCAATGCGCGGCGTTTTTCAGCACACGCTTAATATTTTCGTCGTAATAGGTGGGATACGTTTCGTGGCCGGGCTGAAAATAGAAAATTTTTCCACAGCCGTAATGATAGCAGCAGCCACTGCGCAGCACGCCGCCGCCGGAAAACCAGCTCAGGAAAACCAGCTCATCCGGAGTAGGAATGTTAAAATGCTCGCAATAGGTTTCTTCAGCAGGCAGCGTAAAGCTTTCGGGCAATCCGGCAGCAATGGGATGGGACGGCATCACCACAAACAGGCGTTCCTTGTCGTCCTTTTCCCACCATTTGCTGCGGCATTCTGTGCCCATCAGCCGACGGAATACCTTGGAGTAATGTCCGGAATGCAGCACCACCAGCCCCATCCCTTCCCGGACGCGGACGGCGATTTTTTCCACCAGCTCATCCGGAACCTGATCGTGCGCCATGTGGCCCCACCAAAACAGCACATCGGTTTCCGCCAGACGCTCGTCGCTCAGGCCATGCTCGGGCATATCCAGCGTTGCGGTAACAGCGGCCAGACCCTCGTCCTCCATCAGGCCCTGTGCAATGGCTTCATGAATGCCTTTCGGATAAACCGCGGCAACCTTTTCATCTTTTTTCTCATGAACGTATTCGTTCCAAACAGTAACGCGAATGGGCATACTCTTCATTCCTTTCTCCCGGCTGATGAAAAGATTGTATAAAATTCGATCAGATGATACAATGTATATGAGCGACAAGTTTATTGTATTTTTTTGCCAGAAAGGAAAAGAGCATGATTTCTTTTGACGAATTGGAGTTCAAAGAGGTAGCCGTTTTCAATGTGCTGGCACTCCCGCTGGTACAGCCTTACGGAACCGTCATCAGCTATGAACGGCTGGGCCGGGAAGACCATATGCTTTTCTATATGACAAAAGGCGAACGCAGTTATGCTCAGAACGGGGAAGTCTACCTGCGTATGCAGGCGGGGGACGTTCTGCTTCTTCCCGGCGGCAGCCGGTATACCTCGATCGTTACCAGCGCGGCGGATAGCAAGGGCTTCTTTACTCGGTTCAACCTGATGGATTTCGAAGGAAAGAAGGTATTTCTGGAGGGCGCGCCGCAGCTGCTCCTTTCCGACCCGGCAGGACAGTTCCTTGCCGCCTTCGAGGAGCTGGCGCGCTATGCCATGCAAAGCAGCGGGATCCTCCGGGCGTCCGCCCTGCTGTGCGGCCTCATCAGCGACCTGATTGAGGCGCGCCGCCAACGCGATCTTTTGACGGAAAGCATTGATCCCGCACTGAACTATATGCGCACCCATTTACAGCAGCCTGCGTCTCTTCCTCTGCTGGCAAACCTGTGTCATATGAGCGAGCGCACTTTTTGCCGCCGTTTTCAGGCGGAAACCGGCATGCCTCCCGTGGCCTATCACCGTCGTCTGCGAATCGTCAAAGCCAAAGAGCTTCTGGAAAGCGGCATCTACACCGTCGAGCAGACTGCGGAAGCGCTGGGTTTTGTCGATACGGCCCACTTCAGCCGTACTTTTTTCAAAATGATGGGTTTTCCCGCCGGTTCCATTCGAAAGCCTTATCCATACTCCACGCGGCATAAAATCAACTGGCAGGAAAATACACCGGACAGGAAATAAATGCTTCTGCTGCAAGCGCCGGGGCTCTCCGGCGCCCCAAACATAAATTTTTGAATCAAAGATCGGAAAGCAGCGAACTGCTGCCGGACGGTTTCTTACTGTTTGTCGCCGCCGTTTTCGTCCGTCTCCATCTCGGACAGTTTCTCGCGGTATTTGCCGGCCGTGGTGCCGATGATCCGCTTGAAGGCACGGTTGAACGAGTCGATATTGATATAGCCGCAAAGCTCGGCTACGCGGCGGATCGTCAGCTCCGGATTTTCCTTCAGCAGACGGGTTGCCGCCTGGATGCGCACGGAATGGAGATATTCCAGCGGCCCGATCTGCATTCCCTGCCGAAACGCCCGCGAGACTACATCGGGATTTCGGCCCAGGCGTTGAGCGATCGCTGAAACATTGAGATCGGGGTCAAAGTAACTGGATTGAACCAGCTGAACCACCTGCTGAAGCAGATGGCTTTCGTTTTTGGCCGATGAATCGGAAGACTCCTCCCGCGCATGCTCCAGCAGCAGGTACAATTGAGAGGCATAGCTTTGCACCGCGCTGTCGTTTCCTGTCAGCACGGCCTGCTGCATGGCCGAAAGGGTGGAAAGGATATGGCTTTCCATGGCGGGAAGCTCCTGATACATCTGCACGGAGGTTCCGCAGGGCACAAGCCGCATCTGCGCCAGCTGTTCCATCAGGGCAATGGAAGTCTGGGAAAAGGAATCCCCCGCGGGGAGAACGTCGGTCGCGCGGCAGACGAATTCCGCCGAATAATCCTCCCGAAGAAAACTCAGCGCCCTTTGCAGATCGTTTCGGAACAGGGGGAGCTGCGAATCGCCGTTATGCTGCAGGCCCACCAGGAAAAGCAGCTGCTGCCCCGTCTGCAGGGATGCGACGCTGAAATTCGGCTCCAGCATTTCCTGGATCAGCTCCTGAGCGATCGAGAAGATCGTTTCGTCATCCTGAACATCCCCATAGTCTACCAGCGTCATTTCCATATAGCACCAGTAGGGCATGGGAAAGGGCTGCTGGCATCTGGCAAACCGGTTTGATACGGCCGCTTCCGCCTGAGGCGTGGACAGCTCCGCGTAAAGCCTGGCGTCGTCCTGCCGCAGACGGGTCCGGTCCTCTCGCTGCTTCAATTTCTGGCGATCGTCCAGCGCCTTTTGCAAAAGCGTATGAAGCTGCTCAAATTCGTGATTTTCCTCGTCCGTATGAAAGCCGCTGTCGTTGGCCATCCGCAGCACCTCGGCCACGGGGTTGTAATTTCTTTTCAGCGAAAGCATAATAATAAGAAAACTGAGGAACGTGCATACCGGGATCGCCGCAAGCAGGCCGGTGGTCTGTTTCAGCAGCGCCGCGCGGATCGCCGTCCGGGACTTGGCGCTGACGACGCAGTAATCATAGCCGTCCAGCCGCAGCGTGGTGACCAGCCATTCGTCCGAGGCGGCTTCGTCTCTCCCCGCCAGAAGCTCCGCCGTGTCCAGCGGGAAGGCTTCCCCGCTCTGGAACAGCACATCTCCCTGAAGGGTGGTAAAGGCAAAAAACTCATCCGCGGAGTTTTCGCCGTACAGATCGATCAGATAATCGGGCCGCAGGTTGAAAAGCACGCAGGAGCCGTTGCCCAGGCCCGTAAAAAAATACAGCGTATCCTCCACGCGCTGCAGCCCGCCCCGGCGGGTAAAGTGCAGCAGCTGCTTCAGCTCATCCAGACTTTTCCAGAGGGATTCATGATTTTCCGTCAGCAGGTACAGCTGCTCCAGGGGAAGGACCCGCTTGGAAGTAATGCCGTATCCGCTTTTGCCCATATAAAGCAGGATCTCCTCGACGCCCCGGGAGGTATTGACCGCGCTGGACAGCTGGATGCGGAGGCGAACCATCGTCGTATGATCGGTGCTTTGCAGATCCTCGCGGCTGCGGGTGACGGCGTTGGTTTGGGAAACGGTGGTATACAGCTGGTTGGCCAGTAAAGTCAGATCCGTCAGCTCGCTCTGCATGGCGGTCTGATAGCGGTGCAGCTGCGCGTACTGCATTTGCTGCAGGTTCCCTTCCAGCACCGCGGAATGATTCTGGTACAGGACATAGCACAACAGCGCCAGCGGGAAGAGGACAAGCAAATAAGAAAGAACCAGACTTTGCAGAAGCGGACGCTTTCTGGCCTTATGCATTTCGAAATCCTCCTGTTCTGATAAAAGCAATCCCTGCTTTTGTCGATCAAAAAACTTCTTTGGGGAGCTGCCAGAGGGGCCGCAGCCCTTTTCGGGACTGCTTTCGACCCTCACTGCGCTTTGCGCAGCCTTCCTTTGACTCTATTCGTATCGTCCGGCTGACCCGCGGGCCGGCCCATTGCTTTGCAGGGTTTGGCCGTGCGCAGCACCCGGGCGGGGCGTTTGCGCTTCCGGCGCAACAGCAGCGAAAAAAAGGGGAGCGCATCCCTGAGGGTTGAGGACGCCGCGCAGCGATACCGCAAACCCGAAGCCCGCGGCGAGGCCGCAGCAGTTTCCGGCGAAAAAGCTCGCCGCAGGCGAACTTTTTTGACAAGCTGAAGCAATCTCTGCTGTTTTTTTATTGTAACCGAAAGGCCAAAATATTTTTAAGGCGGTAGGGCGGCGTTTTGCACAAAAGGAATACGTAAAATCCGATGCGGGAATCGTCAAAAAACGATTCGCCCTATTTTTGCCCGATTTGGCACGTTTTTAGCAATAAAACACATTTTGACGGTGCCGACGGATTTTGCTTATTGCTTTTTTGACCAAAAAGCCGTAAAAATAGCACATGCAGTTTGTCCGGTCAAGGCGCCAGACCGGCAGACCAACGGAACCAATAAAATATGGAGGAAAACAGCCATGAAAAAAAGTCTCGCTTTGATTCTGTGCCTTATGCTCTGCCTGTGCAGCTGCGCGCTGGCGGAGCCCGAAGCCGTTACCCTTCCTCTGACGGAAGAAAAAGCCACGTTAACGGTTTATATGCAGGCCCCCTCCGGCAGCCTGAGCATGATGACCGACCTGAACGAGTCTCCTACCATCCAGAAGCTGGAAGAGCTGACCAACGTTCATATTGAATTCATCTGCCCGCCGGAAAACGACGACGGTTCCTTCTTCAATATGCTGGTCGCCTCCGGCGAATATCCGGATATTTTCATTGCGGCGGATGAGCTGGGTCGGGATTATCCCGGTCAGACCGACGGCGCGATCGAGGATGGCATCGTCATCAACCCTAACGAGCTGGTCGAAAAGTACGCGCCTGATTATCTGGCGATGTACAACTCGCTTTCCGATAAGGATAAGCTGGTCCTGAAGACCGACAGCGGCGTGTACAAGCTGACCGGCCTGGGCAGCAACGTGGTCAACGGCATCCAGCACACCGGCCTGCAGATCCGCAAGGACTGGCTGGACGCGCTGGGTCTGGAGGTTCCCAAGACCTATGAGGACTTCGAAAAAGCCATGCTGGCCATCAAGGAAGCCTATGATGTGACCGTTCCGCTGGCCTTCGCTCAGTTCGACGATTATTTCATCAACAACAGCAACGTGCTGGCCGCCGGCTACGGCGTCACCTGGGACGGCTTCATCCTGAACGATGAAGGCAAGGTCACTCACTCCTATCTGCAGGCCGGCTATCGTGATTTCCTGGAAATGATGACCCGCTGGATGAGCGAAGGCATCATCGACGTGGATAACATCAACCGCACGCATGACGACTGCAAGAAGATGTACTACACCGGCCGCACCGCCGTCATCGGCATCGGCAACTGGGAGACCCGTACCCTCATTCAGACCGGCCCCACCGAGGATCCCAACTTCCACTCCGTTCCCATGAGCACCCTGCGCAAGGCGGGCGACGACAGCGTCCTGGGCACCGCTTCCTGCCTGAAGCGCGTCAGCACCGAAAGCCGCTTCTTTATCTCCACCGCCTGCAAGAACCCCGAGCTGGCCATGAAGTGGATCGACTGCCTCTTCAAGCCGGAGATCAACCTGCTGACCACCTTTGGTATCGGCGATCTGGGCGACGGTCACACCACCTATGAAATCAACGAAAACGGCGATTACGTCCGTTCCGCGTGGATGACCTCTGAAGAAAACCCCGATTACCCAAACGGCACCAACCGTCACTACATCCAGAACCTGACCACCGAAGTGCCAGATTCCATGGAGCTGTCTCAGTACGACCTGCCGGAGCATCAGGAAAACTGGAAGGTCTGGAGCGAGGGTGTCAGCGATGAAAAGCTGGTTCCCGGCGGCGTGAGCCTGACCAGCGACGAAAGCCGCACCGTGTCCGAAGTCATGACCGAGATCAAGACCTACATGTCCGAGCTGGCGCTGAAGATCATCTGCGGCGAAGCCTCCCTGGAGGACTGGGACGCCGCCGTGGCCAACCTGGACGGCATGGGAATCCAGAAAGCCATCGACGCCGAGCAGGCGGCGCTGGATCGTTTCAACGCCCG
Organism: uncultured Clostridia bacterium; assembly: GCA_934643535.1. Classification (GTDB taxonomy): domain Bacteria; phylum Bacillota; class Clostridia; order Christensenellales; family Aristaeellaceae; genus Limiplasma. The sequence continues at coordinate 14,389 of CAKUCE010000012.1, forward strand.
TTAACCGTCAACCATTTTACCGGGAAAGGGGCCGTCCGGCCTCTTTCCCGGTAAGCCTCATGGAAACGGCAGATGGCATATCCTGCCACAGAACCGTTTCCTTTTTTATTTTTCGGGCCGCTGCCGCACAGCGGCGGTTTTCCGGTAAGGAGGAATCGCTTTGAACGCAGAATCCCTCACTGTAAGGCGTGCGCCGCTGCGCAGGCGTCTTTTGGATAATATTCGAAACCATCCGCTGCTTTATCTGCTGGCCCTTCCGGTGGCGGCTTATTATATCATTTTCTGTTATCTGCCGATGTACGGCGTTGTGATCGCCTTTCAGGATTTCAAGCCCGCGCTTGGAATTGCCGGCAGCCGCTGGGTGGGGCTGAAGCATTTTGAAAAGCTCGTCACCAGCCGCTATTTCGGCAGGCTGCTGGGAAATACCCTGAGCATCAATCTGGGCATGCTGCTGGTGGGTTTTCCGCTGCCCATTCTGTTCGCCCTGCTTTTGAACGAGATCCCCAGCCGCGGCTTTCAGCGCGTGACTCAGACCATTACGTATATGCCCCATTTTATTTCGACCGTGGTCATCTGCGGTCTGATGGTGCAGTTCTGCTCCAGCAACGGGATCCTGACCAACGTGCTTTCCCATCTTGGCATGCAGAAAACCAACCTGTTTACGGTGCCCCGCTATTTCCAGCCGCTGTATATCGGCATGAATATCTGGCAGAATCTGGGTTGGGATTCCATTATCTATTTCGCCGCTCTGGCCGGGGTGGACAGCGAACTGTACGAAGCCGCCCAGATCGACGGCGCGGGGCGCTGGCGGCGGATGCTTCACGTAACGCTGCCCGGCATTATGCCCACCGTGGTGATCCTTCTGATCATGCGCATCGGAAGCCTGATGAATCTGGGCTGGGATCAGATCATCCTGCTGTATAACGAGCGGGTTTATGAAACGGCGGACGTAATCTCCACCTATGTATACCGCATGGGTCTGAGCAAATTTGAATACAGCTTCGGCTCGGCCGTAGGACTGCTGAATTCGCTCATCAATATTATGCTGCTGGTAGGCGCCAACGCGCTTTCACGCAGGGTGAATGAAACCGCGCTGTGGTAAGGAGGCCTTGCAATGCATCATGTTGAAGCCAGAAAAATAACCTATAAAATCGCCAATGCCCTGATCGTCGTTCTCATGCTTTTTCTGATCGTGATTACCATTTATCCGATGTATTACACGATCTGCGCTTCCTTTTCGGATGCGCGGGCATTGATGAAAAGCAGCGACCTGCTGCTTAAGCCCCTGGAGCCGGCTACGCTGGAAGGATACCGCATGGTTTTTTCCAACCCCAATATCCTGCACAGCTTTTACAACACCATTTTTTACGTGGTCGTGGGCACGGCCATCAGCATGGCGCTGACCATCGCCGGAGCCTACGTGACCAGCCGCGAAGACTTCCTGCCCCGGAATGTGATGATGAAAGGCATGCTGTTTACCATGTTTTTCAGCGGCGGCCTGATTCCGTGGTTTTTTGTGGTTCGGGATCTGGGCATGTATAACACCCGATGGGCCATCGTGATCCCGGCGGCGTTATCTACTTATAATCTGATCATCATGCGCACCTTCTTCAAATCCATCCCCGCGGCGCTGGAAGAAAGCGCGCTGCTGGACGGCGCCAACGACTTTCAGGTGCTTACCCGCATCACGCTTCCCCTGTCCTCCTCCGTTCTGGCGGTGATTGGAATGTACTACGCCGTGGCCCAGTGGAACGGCTGGTATCATTCTCTGATCTTTCACCGCAGCCGGGAATTGTACCCGCTGCAGATGATCCTGCGCGAACTGCTGATCCTCAACGAAATGTCTTCCACGGACAGCGCGGCCAATCTGGTAGAGGAAAGCTATGCGAAAGACCTGATCAAGTATTGCACCATTACAGTCACCACCGTTCCGATCCTGGTCATCTATCCTTTCCTGCAAAAGTATTTTGTGAAGGGCGTCATGATCGGCGCTGTGAAGGGCTGAGCCAGAATACGGGACAGAAATGAGGAAAAAAGGCATGGAACTCAGGGCACAGGCTATTGACAAGGGGATCCTCCGGTTAAGAATGTCGGAAAATTTCGCTCCTTCCCTGCTGGAACGCTACGGTGTTCTTCACACGGAGCCTGCGGGATGCGAGTCGGGAATCGAATGGAACGGACAGGAGATCCGCCTGCCCAACGGGCGCAGTCTCTGCTTTTCCTTCCGCACCGAAGAAAACGCGCAGGAATGGCAGGAAAAGCTGGAAAAGCTCAAAAACCGTTTCTCCGAGCATTGCGCGGGACAGCGCGTCATTATCGGCGATCCCAACGGCACGACACGAAACAATGCGCCCGTGGAACGGGGCGCTCATACCCCCTTCGGCGTTTCGTTTTCCATTCTTCCCGGCGAACGCTTCTACGGTCTGGGAGAGGGAAACAGCGAAAGCCTGAATCTGCGGGGGCACGTCTATCAAAACTGGGCTTACTACCAGTTTGACGAAGCCCCGATTCCCTTCCTCATGAGTCAGGAAGGCTGGGGCGTCCTCATCAACAACGACTGGAAGCATTTTGTGGATGTGGGCGAAAGCCGGAGCGACCGGCTGGAAATCATCGGCGAGGACGGAGAACTGGATATTTTCCTGCTCTGGGGCGGTTCCATGGCCGGGGTGCTGAAAAAATACGCCCGGCTGAGCGGCCACAATATGCTGCTGCCCAAATGGGCCTATGGCCTGACCTATATCGCGCCCATCTACGCTACCGAATTTGTCGTTACCGACCACGCCCGTTTATTCCGCGAAAAGCACATTCCCTGCGATATGGTTTCGCTGGAACCCGGCTGGATGACGAAGTTCTACGACCACGGGCTGGACAAGCAGTGGGAAAAGACCCGCTTCCATGTGCCCAACTGGGGCCCGGTGGATCAGCCGCACCCGGAATCCTTCATCGCCGCATTGAAACGCTATGGCTTCCATCTGAAGCTGTGGCTCTGTGTGGATCATGATCTGACGGCTGAAGAGGAGCGCATCGTCCGCGGGGAGGAGACCTGCGATCCGCCCGCGTGGTTCGATCATCTGGTTCCCTTTGTCCGGCAGGGCGTAGACGCTTTCAAAATCGACCCCTGCGAGCTGGTGTACGAGGTTCACCCGGATATGAACTACAAAAACGGCGCCTGTGACGAGCAGATGCACAACCTCAACCAGACGCTGATCGTCAAGCAGATGTATCAGGGGTTTGCCAAAACCACGGGCCGCCGTCCCATGCACCATTACTGCGGCGGCTACACCGGCTGTCAGCGCTGGGGAGCCATGACGACCGGCGACAACGGGGGACGGCAGGGCGCGCTGACCTGGATTCTGAATCTGGCGCTGTCCGGGGCGATGAATACGACCTGCGATATGGACGTCAGCTCGGTGGAAGCGATCCATTTCGGACTGCTGTTGCCGTGGGGACATCTGAACAGCTGGATCGGCTTCAGCCAGCCGTGGTGGGCCGGAGAAGAAAACGAACGGGCCTTTACGGAATATGCCAGACTGCGTTACCGGCTTCTCCCCTATCTCTATTCCACCGCACTGGAAGGCCATGAAGAGGATCTGCCCATCGTGCGGCCCATGCCGCTGGCTTTCCCGGAAAGCGAGGAACTGGCGGACTGCAAAACGCAGTTTATGCTTGGCCCATGGCTGATGGTGACGGTCTTTGAGGCTCAGGTCACTTTCCCGGAAGGCGAATGGGAGGATTACTTTACCGGCGAGCGGTATTGCGGCCCCTGCACGATCGACTACGCGCCGCCTGCCGGCAAGGGCGGCGGACTCTTTGTCCGCCGGGGCGCCATCGTGCCCGCGTGGAAGGATCGGGACTATGTTTACCAGTATGACGATTCCGAAATAGAGCTGGACATTTATCCTCTGGGCGAAAGCCGCTATGTGTTCCGGGAGGACGACGGCGTCAGCCTGGACTATGAAAACCGGCAGAGCTGCCGGACGGAGATTCTCTGCCGCGCGGACGCTGAAAAGGTGGAGCTGACCATCGGCGAGCGGGCAGGAGAGTATGCCGGGAAGGCCGCAAAACGTCTCTGGAAAGTACGGGTGCATGGCGGGCAGATCCCCGTCGTCGTCCACAAGCAGTCGGAAACGGACGAAGTGATCTTGTTGTAAGCGGCCAGCAGGCCGGAAAGGATTTGAAAGATGAGCGAGTATCAATTTGGCATGCTCCGGGCGGAAGTCAACTTCCCCTGCCAGATCACCTGCAGCGACAGCCGCGACGACGCGCGCAGCCTGTATCGCTTCGAATTGCACTGGGAGCGCAAGGATATTCCCGAAAAACCGCTGTTCAAGCTCTCGTGGGAAAAGCCGATCCTGGATATTCAATACCAGTGGCACAGCGAGTGCCACTTTGACCGGGCGCTGAAGCCGGACTGGGGCTGCGACGAGGAAAGCAAGCTGTCCAAAAGCAGCCCGCTACACTGCTTTTTCAACGACGCGGGCTGGAACCGGTATACCGTGGCGCTGGACGACTGCGTTACCCTGCTGACCCGTTCGATCGGCGTTCACGAAGAGGACGGCACCCTTCACGCACGGATCTCCATCCCGCTGGATGCCTCCGGCCTGACGGACCGCTATCAGGTAACGCTCTGGATCGACGAGACGAATTGCCGCTACGAAGACGCGATCCGTGCGGTGGCCAGATGGTGGGAAGAAAAATACCCGCCTGTGAACGTCCCCCCGGAAGCCCGGCTGCCCATGTACTCCTCCTGGTACAGCTTCCACCACTTCCTGTTTGCGGACCAGATCGAAGCCGAATGCGCGCGTGCCGTTCCCTTCGGCATGAAAACGCTGATCCTGGATAACGGCTGGGAGGACGATGACTGCGAACGGGGCTATGCTTACGGCGGCGATCTGCAGACCTCCGTCAAAAAGTTTCCCGATATGCGCGAGCATGTGCGAAAGATCCATGAACTGGGGATGAAATACATGCTCTGGTGCGGGGTTCCCTTTGCGGGTCTGCATTCGAAAGCCGCGCAGACTTTCAGGGGCAAAACGCTGGAATATATCGACGCGATCCAGACCTATGCGCTGGACCCCCGTTATCCGGAGGTGCGGGAGCATATCATCAGCAATTATGTGCGGATGATGCGGGATTGGGATCTGGACGGCTTTAAGCTGGATTTCATCGACTCCTTCCGTATGGCGAAGGAAACGCCCGCTTTCCGGGAAGGGATGGATTACGGTGTGCTGGAGGACGCCGTTCACCGGCTGATGACCGATCTGACCCGGCAGCTGCACGCGCTGCGCCCCGACGTTTTGATCGAATTCCGTCAAAACTATATCGGCCCGGTCATGCGGCAGTATGGCAATATGTTCCGGGTGGGCGACTGCCCGTATTCCACCTCCTATAACCGGGTGGGCGTCGTGGATCTCCGGCTTACCAGCGGACAGACGGCCGTTCACTCGGATATGCTGATGTGGAACCCGGAGGATCGCGTCGAGAACGCCGCCTGCCAGATCGAAAACGTTCTGTTCGCCAATGTGCAGCTTTCGGCCCGTCTGGACCGTATCCCGGAGGAACATCTGCGCATGATGCGCTTCTGGACCAGGCTGATGCAGGACGAGCAGCACCTGCTGCAGGAGGCTCCCCTCTACGCGGAGCAGCCTCAGATGCTCTATCCCGTAGTGCGGACGGAAGAAAAGGGAAGATCGGTGATTGCCTGCTATCAGCGCGGCGTGCTGACCGAAGTACCCGCGTCTCGTCTGGACGACGTTTATCTCATCAACGCCAACTCCGGCAGCGCCATGCTGGCGCGTTTCGACCAGAAAAGCACCTGGAAGGCGACCGTCTGGAATTGCCTCGGCGAAATCCAGACGGAAGCGGAATGGGCGCTGGATGGCCTGACAGAATTGAATATTCCGGAATGCGGGATGGTCAGACTGCAAAAAATCAGATGAAGCTACAGCCGTTTTCCGCTGCGATAATCCGACAGCGGAAAACGGCTGTTTGGAAAAGAAAAAAAGAGGAGAAAGAAAATGCCTTTAGTCGATATGTCCGAAAGGGAACTGCTGGAGTATCAGGGACGAAACGAAAAGCCGCAGGATTTTGACGCCTTCTGGGATAAGGGCATTCGGGAAATGGAAGCGCTGGGAACGGAGGCGGAGTTCCGCCGGGCGGAGCTTCAGGTCAAGAACGCCGAATGCTTCCATCTGTATTTTCAGGGCATGGGAGGTTCCGTGGTCCACGGCATCTACATCCGTCCGACGAATACGACCCGTCCTGCTCCGGCGGTACTGGAATTTCATGGCTACGCCGGGTCGGTGAGGGAATTTTCGGAAGCGCTGGGCTGGGCCGCGGCCGGCTTCTGCTATGCGGCCATGGACTGCCGGGGGCAGGGAGGACAGTCTCAGGATAAAGCCTCTGTGCTGGGAACGACTTTACGCGGGCACATCGTCCGGGGACTGGAGGATGTGCCGGAACAGCTGTACTATCGGAACGTCTTTTTGGATACCGCGCAGCTGGCCAGGATCGTGGCCGCCCGGCCGGAAGTGAACGAACGGCAGATGGGGGCCATGGGAGGCTCGCAGGGCGGAGGGCTTGCCGCCGCCTGCGCCGCGCTGACGCCCTGGCTGGCGCGCGCCGCGCTCCGCTATCCCTTCCTGAGCGATTACCGCCGGGTGTGGGAAATGGATCTGGCCAAAGACGCTTATGCGGAATTGAAGGATTTCTTCCGCTGGTTCGATCCCCGTCATCTTCGGGAACAGGAGATCTTTACCGCGCTGGGATACATCGACGTTCATCATCTGGCTTCGCGCATTCAGGCCAGGACCCGGCTTTATACCGGCCTGATGGACACGCTTTGTCCCCCGTCCACGCAGTTTGCCCTTTATAATCATATTCAGGCCCCCAAGGATTACCAGCTTTATCCCGACTTTGGTCACGAGGACCTGCCGGGACAGAAGGACGACGTCATGCAGTTTATGCAGGAGATGGTGAAATGAAGGAAATGAAGGAACAGAACGCATCCGCCACAATTCAGGAGCTGCTGGGCCGGATGACCCTGCAGGAAAAGATCGGCCAGCTGAACCAGCGGAACATCTGCGCCTATGCGGACAACGTGGAAGAGATCAAGCAGGAGATCCGGGAGGGGAAGATCGGCTCTTTGCTTTTCTCCGGGAGCGCCATTCCGGAAAACGGAGGAACGGAAGCCTTTGATCTGGACTTTACCCGGGATCTGCAGGCGGCCGCCATGGAAAGCCGCCTGCGGATTCCGCTGCTGCTGGGGCGCGACGTCATTCATGGCTTTGAAACGGTCTTCCCGATCCCACTGATGATGGCCGCTTCCTTTGACGACCGGCTGATCGAGGAATGCTATTCCGCGCTGGCGCAGGAAGCGGGAAACGCGGGCGTGCGCTGGGCCTTTGCGCCCATGCTGGATATGAGCCGGGATCCCCGCTGGGGCAGGGTCATCGAAGGCCCCGGCGAAGACCCGCTGCTGGGAAGCCGCTACGCGGCCAGCGCGGTGCGGGGCTTTCAGGGCGACAGCCCCGCGCAGGAAGGACGGCTGCTGGCCTGCGCCAAGCATTTCATCGGTTACGGCGCCAGCGAGGGAGGCCGCGACTACCATCATACGGAGATCAGCGATTATGCGCTGCAAAACCAGTATCTGCCTGCTTTCCGCGCGGCGGTCCGGGCGGGCGTCGGTTCCGTGATGGCTTCCTTTAACGAGCTGTCCGGGCAGCCGGTAACGGGAAGCCGCCGCCTGCTGACGGAGGTGCTGCGGGGTCAGCTGGGCTTCGACGGCTTTGTGGTCAGCGACTGGGGCGGCGTCGAGCAGCTGGAGGCTCAAGGCGTAGCGGAAAACGGGGCCGATTGCGCCCGGATCGCGCTGCAGGCCGGAGTGGACATGGATATGGCGGATCAGTGCTTTGCCCGGCATCTGGAAGCGGAGATCAAAGCGGGCCGGGTCGCCATGGAAGAGCTAGACCGGGCGGTGGAGCGGGTTCTGCAGGCCAAGCTGCGGGCCGGACTTTTCCAGCAGCCGGTCCGGGATGCGGTGAAAACGGATCGGGCAAAGCATCGGGCATTGGCCCGCCGGATCGCCGGGGAATCCATGGTGCTTCTGAAAAACGAGCAGGGTCTTCTTCCCCTGCCCAAGAAGGGCCGGGTGGCGTTGACAGGCTGCATGGCGCAAAACCGCGAATCCCTGATGGGCGCATGGACGCCGGACGGCGACGCGGACAGCGTCGTCACCCTCGAAGAAGGCATTCGGGCCGTGGCTCCGGAGCTGGAGCTTTTCACCGAAAGCAGCCCGCTTTTCGGCGATATGACCGCCGTCATGGAGCAGGCGGATACGGTCATTCTGGCCTTGGGCGAATCTGCGCGGGCCTCGGGGGAATTCCATTGCCTGGCGGATATTTCCCTGCCCGAAGATCAGGCGGCGCTGGCGCTTCGGGCCCGCCGGCTGGGGAAAAAGGTGGTGGGCCTGCTGTGCTTCGGCCGCCCCATCGCCCTCGGAGATACCCTTTCCCTGTTTGACGCGGTCCTCTATACCGGTCATGCGGGCTGTGAGGCCGGAAGGGCGGCGGCGGAGCTTCTGTTTGGAGATCGGAACCCAAGCGGTCATTTGGCCATGACGCTTCCCCGCAGCGTCGGCCAGCTGCCGCTGTATTATAACGCCGCGCCCAGCGGCAGGCCGGTGAACGGCTATTATACCGAATGCCGGAATTACATCGATGAAAGCGGCGCCCCGCTGTATCCCTTTGGCTACGGCCTTTCCTACACCTCCTTTCAGGTGGAGAAGGCGGAGCTGGAACAGGAGACGCTTTCCCTTTCCGAGCTGGCGGCGGGCGAAAAAGCCGTCCTTCATGTATGGGTATCCAATACCGGCGAGCGGGACGGCGACATGGTTCTTCAGCTGTATCTGCGGGATCCTGCCGCTTCCCTGACCCGGCCCCTGCGGGAACTGAAAGCCTATGAACGCCGGACGCTCCCGGCGGGAGAAACGGCGGACTTTGTTTTCCGGCTGGGCATGGAAGAACTCGGATATTATCTGCCGGACGGCACGCTGACCCTGGAAAAAGGAGAGATTCGCCTGTTTGCCGGGTTTGACGCATGGGCTGAAAAATGCGTCAGACTGCAGATCAT
>CAKUCE010000013.1 GCA_934643535.1 uncultured Clostridia bacterium
CCCTGAAGCTCCTCCGCTTCCAGAACGCCGTCCAGCATCCCAAGGGCCCGCCTGCTGGCGTTGATCTCCACCGGCAGCGTCACCAGTGAAAACAACAGCGTCAGGCCGAAGCACAGAATGCCCACCATCTGCAGGGGTTCCCAGCTGAACAGAAGACCCGCCATAAAGATCGGCAAATAGAGGCTGCTGCCGATATTAACCACCGGCACCAGTGCGGAACGCAGCTTCAGCAGGCCGTAGCCGTCGTGCTCCTGCAGGGCGTGGCCGCATTCGTGGGCCGCTACGCCTACCGCCGCCACGCTGTCGGAACCATACACCGAGTCGCTCAGCCGCAGCGTATTGCTGCGGGGATCGTAATGGTCGGTCAGCGAGCCGTTTACCCGGCTGATGGTCACATTTGCGCTGCCGCCCCGGCTGAGCAGCATGCGCGCCGCCTGCTCCGCCGTCAGGCCGCTTTTCGTCCTGACCCGGCTGTAGCGGTCGAAGGTGCTCTTCACCTTGAATTGTGCGTACAGGCCCAGCAGCAGGCCCGGAATGACCAGGATCATTGTCCAGTCGTAATAATAGAATGGCATATTCTTTCCTCCTTATTGGTCTTATCGGGACTTTTTCCCATTAGCGGATGATCTCAATGCCCAGAAGCCCGCACAGGATCAGGGCCTGTTCCGCGCTGATCCGAAGACCCGGCAGGTCGGAGGGGGTGATCCGGATGCCGTCCAGCCTGCAGGTGCTTACGTCCATCCCTTTCAGGGGCGTATGGCTCCATTGGGAGCGGGTGAGATCGTTTTCCTCCAAGCGAACGCGCCCCAGCCTGCACTCCGTCCAGCTGCTTTCCCGCAGAGGACTGCGAAGGAATTCCACCCGTTCCAGCTTGCTCTGAGCCAGCGAAGCGTAGTCCATCATGCAGTCCGCAAAGGTCACGTCGTTCATCGCCCCCTCCGCGAAAGCCACGCCCGTCATGCGGCAGTGTTCAAACCGTACCCGTCGCATGGCAAAAGCGGGGAAAAACAGGTTTCCCATTTCGCAGTGGGAAAACACGCAGTCCACAAAATCCAGCCGCCGCATCTCCCAATCGGAAAACACGCACTTTTCGAACACGCAGCCGGTGAACTGTGCTACGCCAAAAACCACGTCTTCCAAGGTCTGCCGTTCAAAGCGCCGGCCCACCACGTCGTCCCCTGTGTGGATCGCCTGACGGACGACCGCCTCCAATTCCCCATCCTCCCGCAGCTTGGCCGGGATCACGGGTGCTTCCGGCTTCCAGTTTGGCTGATGAACCATACATTCTCCTGTATACGCCATTCCTTCCCGGGGCATTCTAGGGCCGGGGAGGGATTCGTTTGCGTCAACTTCGATGGATTCTGTCCGGTTTCCTTCTGCTGGCCGTTCTGCTTTCCGCAGCCGCATTTGCGGACGATTATACGCCGGAAGAACGTCGGCTGCTGGAAGCCTATCGTTCGGGCGAGCTGCTGCGCCTGCACATTCTGGCGGACAGCGACGAGCCGGAGGCCCAGCAGATCAAGCTGGCCGTCCGGGACGCCATTCTCTCGCGCTTTGGCGCTGAACTGAACGACGTTGCCAACGCAGACGAAGCCTTTGCCCGTCTGTGCTACCTGCTTCCGCAAATGGAAGCGCTGGCCGATGAGACCCTCCGCCGCGCGGGCTTGGACTGGCCCGTTTCCGCCGAAGCGGGGCTGCTTTCTCTGCCGGAAAAGCGCTATGGACAGGTCGTTCTGCCGGCGGGCGATTATCGCGGCCTTCGGCTCACCATCGGCAGCGGCGAAGGCCGCAACTGGTGGTGCATCCTGTTCCCTCAGCTCTGTCTGGCGCTGGCGGACGAGGAACCATGGGTCTCTCCGGCCGCCGCAGCCCCCGATGAAGCGCTGGCAGAAGAAAGCGCCGCCCCATCGCCGGAGCTTTGCTGGGACAGCCTGCGCGTTCTGCGCTGCTGGCTGCTTTGGCCCTCAGCGGCGGACGCTGCGAACGTAGCTCACCCGGAAAGCGATCAGGGGCACTAAAATTGCCGCCCCCAGCACTGCCGCGCCGCGCAGGCCATCCATCAGCAGCGCCACCACGCCCAGCGCAATGCTGAATACGCCGCTGGCCATAGAGATAACGCCATAACGGCGAGCGAATTTTTCATCCAGCTTGCCGGATTTCTGATCGGCCCAAAAATTGTTGATCAGGTCATACTGCCCCCGGAAGCGGATCAACGCGCCCATCCACAAATACAGGATTCCGGTCAGCCATACGAGGATACACCAGAAAAGCACAGGTTTTCCCCCTTTTTTCCATCATTGTCGTTCCCTGCCGTTTTTCATTATAGCAAATCCGGCCCAAGAAGAAAAGCCCCGTTGAAACGGGGCACAGTGCGTCAAAAAAGTGGAGGTGCAGGAGGCGCTGCCTCCTGCCGGGGTCTTAGGGGCAGAGCCCCAAAATCTTATGCAGCAGCAATTCCCCCGCGAACCAGCTTAAGGGTGCGCAGTCCGAAGCCCGCACCGCGGGCCGCAGAGCTCTGTTCGCGGGCGCTGGCAGTCAATCAGGGCCCTTTCAACAGCTTTTGCCCCGCCGCAGCGGGGCAAAAGCCGTCGAAAAAACGATTGCCATCTCAGATGTCGATAAACTCCCGGAACTCCCGCATAATGCCGATCCCGTCCGGATAATGGGCGGCAAACTGCGGCACCGCGTGGCTGGGGAAGCTGTTGCCCTCGATGAATACGGGGCCTTTCTCCGTGATGGCCACGTCCCATGCCACGAAGCGCATCTGCGGCACCTTCTGGGCCGCTTTCAGGCACATGTCGCAGGCTTCCTTGAAGTAGGGGATCTGAAAGCCGATGATCGGCGTATGGGTCATGGGATGCTCGGTGTAGGTATTGCCCTGCTTGTCCGCGCCGACGGTCAGCAGCGTGCCGCTCTCCAGGTCGATCCGCGCCGCCATGCCGCCCTGATCCACATTGTCCATCACCTTGCCGTTGCCAATGCGCAGGAAGGCGTAAACGATGCCCTGTTTTTTGTCGCCCAGCAGCGTGGCGATGCGGATGGTATTGACCGAGGTCGGGCACATCTCCGCCATTTTCGGGTGCTGGATCACCCGTTCTTCCACAATGCCGATCTTCTTATCCCGCAGTTCCTGCAGGAACGCTTCTTCCCGGCCCTGCCATTCTTCCTTCGTGTGGCGTTCGATGCCCACGCCGCTGCTTCCTTCCAAGGGCTTGCAGATCAGGTCGTCGTTCCGGTCGAGGAAGGCTTTCCAGTCCTCCATGCTCAGCTCGTCGGAAAGCTCGATCCAATCCCTGTTCACCTCATCCTTGAACAGCCGGTTGAAGGTAGCCTTGTCATCGAAAAGATACCAGTAGGCCTTGTCGTTCATACGGCGCACAATGGTATTGCTCAGTCCCCGGGTGATCTGCGTCTTTTTCTGTTCGTCCGTCAGCCGGTACATTTCGGCAATTTTGTAGTCCACATAGCCCGCGTTGTATTTCAGCGCGCAGCGCAGCATATCGCACAGAAGCCATAGGCGGCTTTTTCCGCTGCGCACCTTCAGAATTTTCGTGGTCTTCCACATGGCCTTCCAGTCCATGCGCACCAGCCGTTTGAAAAAGAAGGACAGCCTGCTCATTTTCAAAACCCCTTTTCTTTTCCGGGTCTTCTGCCTTATACGTTGAAGCGGAACAGCACGATGTCGCCGTCCTTCATCACGTACTCCTTGCCCTCGCTGCGGACGAGACCCTTTTCCTTGCAGGCGTTCATGCTTCCCAGCGCCTGCAGGTCGTCGAAAGCCACCACTTCGGCGCGGATGAAACCGCGCTCAAAGTCGGTATGAATCTTGCCCGCCGCCTGAGGCGCCTTCGTGCCCCGGGTGATGGTCCATGCCCGGCACTCGTCCTCGCCTGCCGTCAGGAAGGAGATCAGCCCCAGCAGGCTGTAGCTGGCGTGGATCAGCCGGTCAAGGCCGCTTTCGCCGATACCCAGCTCTTCCAGAAACTCGGCCTTTTCCTCCGGCTCCATGTTGGCGATCTCTTCTTCGATCTGAGCGCTGACCGTAAAGACCTGCGAGCCTTCCGCGTCGGCGATCTTCCGCACTGCCTGCACAAAGGGAAGCTGGCTTTCCTCCGTGCCCACGTCGCTGTCGGCGATGTTGGCCGCGTAGATCACGGGCTTGTCCGTCAGCAGGAACCAGCCGTGGACGATCTCTTTTTCCTCGTCCGTCATGGCGAAGGTACGGGCGGGCTTACCCTCCTCCAGATGTGCAAGCAGCCGCTGGCCCAGCTCCACCTCCTGCACCTGCTTCTTGTCGCCGCCCTTCAAAAGCCGGTTGGCCTTTTCCACCCGGCGCTGCATGGTTTCCAGATCGGCCAGCACCAGCTCCAGCTGGATCACGTCAATATCCCGGGCCGGATCTACCGTGCCATCCACGTGAATGATGTTTTCGTCCTCAAAGCAGCGCACCACATGAACGATCGCGTCGCATTCCCGGATGTGGGACAGGAACTTGTTGCCCAGCCCCTCGCCCTTGCTGGCGCCCTTCACCAAACCGGCAATATCCACAAACTCGATGGTGGCGGGGGTCACTTTTTTCGGGTGATACATATCGGCCAGCACGTCCAGCCGCTTGTCCGGCACGGGCACCACGCCGGTGTTGGGTTCAATGGTGCAGAAAGGATAATTCGCCGCCTGGGCTCCCGCCCGGGTGATGGCGTTAAACAGCGTACTCTTTCCCACGTTCGGCAGTCCTACGATCCCAAGTTTCATAGCGTTCCACTTCTCCTCAGTAAATCCATGGTATTTCAGCATTTAGTATAGCCCGAACCCGCCAAAAATGCAATCCAAACCGGCGTTCTTTTCCGGCGAACCTCCAACTTCCCCTTGCCAATCCCTCCTCCGCTTCCTATAATAAAATCATTCTGTGTCCCAAAGCAGAAATAACCTCATGCGGAGGCAAGAAACCAATGGAATTACGTTCTCAGCAGGTTCGCGCCCTTGCGCCGGAAAATGATCCTCTGAAAATCGGCATGGGCTGGAAGGCGGACGATCTGTCCAAACCCCAGATTTTCATCGAAAGCACCTTTGGCGACAGCCACCCCGGCAGCGCCCATCTGGATCAGTTTGTGAGAGCGGCGGTCGCTGCGGTCAATGAACACGGCGGAAAGGCCGCCCGTTACTTTGCCACGGATATGTGCGACGGCATCGCCCAGGGGCATGACGGCATCAATTATTCCCTGCCCCACCGGGAGGCCATGGTCAACCTGATCGAGGCGCAGGCCAATGCCAGCGTTTACGACGGCGGCGTTTTCATCGCCAGCTGCGATAAATCCGTGCCCGCCATGCTGATGAGCATCGGCCGGCTGCAGGATATGAGCGCCATCGTCGTCACCGGCGGCGTAATGGAGGCCCATACGCTGCCGAAGGAATACACCGTGAACGACCCTGCCTGCAAGATCAACGAGCTGCTGACGCTGGAACAGATCGGCAAATTCGACGCATGGGAAAAAACCGGCGTGATCTCCGAAAAGCAGCTTGACTACTACAAACGCCATGCCTGCCCCAGCTGCGGCGCGTGTTCCTTCATGGGCACCGCCTCCACCATGCAGATCATGGCGGAAGCGCTGGGGCTGATGCTTCCCGGCACGGCGCTCATGCCCGCTACCGCCCCCGAGCTGAAGCAGGCCGCCTATGACGCGGGCGCGCAGCTCATGAAGCTGGTACGGGACGGCCTTCGGGCAAAGGACATTGTCACCCGGAAGAGCTTTGAGAACGCCATCATGGTGCATGCCGCCATTTCCGGCTCCACCAACGCCACCATGCACCTGCCCGCCATCGCTCACGAGTTCGGCATTGAGATTGACGCGGACACCTTCGACCGCATGCACCGGGGCGCTCATTATCTGCTGAACATCCGTCCCTCCGGCGACTGGCCCGCTCAATATTTCTATTACGCAGGCGGCGTGCCCCGGGTCATGGAGGAGATCAGGTCCATGCTCCATCTGGACGTTCTCACCGTCACCGGGAAAACGCTGGGCGAAAACCTGGAAGACCTGAAACACAGCGGCTTCTACGAGCACTGCGAGGAGCTTCTGCAGAAGCAGGCCCGGACGCTGGGCCTGTCCATCAGCCGCACGGACGTCATCCGTTCCTTTGACCATGCCAAGGGCACCGACGGCAGCATCGCCATTCTCAAGGGCAATCTGGCTCCCGAAGGCAGCGTCATCAAGCACACGGCCTGCCCGAAGAATATGTTTCAGGCCACGCTGCGGGCACGGCCCTTTGACAGCGAGGAGGCGTGCATCCACGCCGTGCTGAACGGTCAGGTGAAGCCCGGCGACGCGATCTTCATCCGCTACGAAGGCCCTCGCGGCAGCGGAATGCCGGAAATGTTCTATACCGGCGAGGCCATCTGCGCGGACCCAAAGCTGGCTTCCAGCGTGGCGCTGATCACCGACGGTCGCTTTTCCGGGGCCAGCCGCGGCCCGGTCATCGGGCATGTCAGCCCGGAAGCTGCCGTGGGCGGCCCCATCGCGCTGGTGGAAGAGGGCGACCTCATCCGCATCGACGTTCCCGCCCGGGAGCTGTCCATCGTAGGCGTCAGGGGCCAGCCCAAAACGCCGGAAGAAATGGAGCAGATCCTCAAAGAACGCCGGGCCGGCTGGCAGCCCAAAACGCCCAGATATTCCGGCGGTCTGCTGAAGCTCTACTCCCAGCATGCCGTCAGTCCCATGAAGGGCGCATATATGGAATAAAAGACGCAGACGCCCTCCTTTTCGACCGGACACGACCGAAAAAGAGGGCGCCTGCGCTTTTCGCCTGGCGGATCACCGGGAACGCTCTGCTTCCTTCGCTTTCCGCGCCGCCCGGATGATGGACGCGCCGTCGGCCAGATTGACGGTCACAAACTTTCCGTCATAGAATGCGGCCCAGTTGTTAAAGACGCAGGGCAGCTTCTTCGCCATAGCCAGACTGTCCACATGGCGCAGGTTCAATGGTTCTCCGGCCTCTGCGCAGTAGCGGCGCAGTTTCTCAAGGGTCTGCCGGATAAAGGGGCATTGATCGTCGTAGTACACCGTCAGTTCCGGAGTGTCGATCTCCATTCGGAATACCTCGGGCGCAAAATGAGGTTTGCTTCCATCAAAGGACAACGCCAGCAGTTCGTAGCCGTTGGGCGTTGTTTCCACGGTCTTAAAGCCGAAATGCCGGAAAAAAGCCTGATCGGTCAGCCATGCCTTCTGCCGGGCCGCACCCAGCAGGCATACGCCGGATTTTCCCTGTGCCCGCGCGTCCGCCAGACAGGACTCCAGCAATGCTTTTCCATATCCCTTGCCCCGGTTTTCTCCCTCCGTCCACAGGCAATAAACATAGAAATAGTTTTCACCCACAATGGGCGTCCACGCCTTTTCCAGCGGCGCGTATTCGATGAACACCGTAGCCCGGCCTTCGAGCTTGCGGAAAACATGTCCCTCCTTCAACCGTTCCGCCAGCCATTGCCGCTTGGCTTCCACGCCGGGATGGGGCTTTTTCGTGCGGATGATGCAGCACAGCGTTTCTTCCGCCAGGTTTTCCAATGTCAGATCCACAAACATGCCAAATCCTCCCGAAAGGCGCATGACAAAGCGTCTTTCGGGAGGATTATAACACAACAGCCGTTTTTTAACAAGAAACGTCCGGCATCATCGTCATACGCAGCGTGGTGCATCCGTAGGGCTGAAGCCGCACGGTTTCCATGCCGGCGCTTTCAAGGCCGTCCGGTTTTTCCGCGCATACGCCCGGCTGACCCGGACAGGTTCCCCATGGGATTCGGCTCATGCGGGTCTCCAACTGCACCGGCGGCTCTTCCCGGGAAAACGGGTGGGTTCCCAGCGGATTTTCGATCAGTCGGAAGTCCTTATCCGCAAAGGCATAGCCCCATTCCTGCTCCGGGAGGATAATATAGTCGCAGTAGGGCGCTTTGCGCGTCACGCCGTGGCTTTCATACTCCCACGGGAAGCTCTTCGCCGCCAGCGGCAGGGCGAACACCAGCGGGCCTCGCTCCACGCAGGCCAGCCCCTCCGCGCCGGGAACCAGCTTCGCGGCAAAATGCAGCTTGATCTCCACCGTGTCGCCGTCCTGCCAGAGCCGTTCCGTGCGCCAGATCTCGCCGGGCACGGCGGCCTGTCCGTCCGCCTCCGCGCTTTCGGCGAAGGCCGGGATGCGGACCGCCAGCTCAAAGCGGACGGGCTTGCGGCAGCGCACCGTATAGCGCAGGCTGTCCCGGAAGGGATACTCGGTGTCCAGCGTCACCTGGGTCTCCCCGCCGTCCCGCTCCAGCCGGACCGACGCGGGCGCCAGCACGGCGGACAGAACTCCCTTTTCCGTGTGCATAAAGGCGGACAGCGCCAGCTTGGGCCAGCCCTGGGAGAAATTGGCGGTACAGCAGCCGAAATTGGGTTCCAGACCGAACAGATTGGCCTGACTGCCATTGGTGCCGAACACGGGCGCTCCCTGCTGGATGGAGCAGGAGACCTGATTCAGCAGCTGATCGTACTGATGCGTCCACATATCCGCCGAGATCGTGGCGGGCAGCGAATTGAAGGCCAGGCGTTCCAGCAGGTCCATCCAGAAGGGATTGCCGGTAATGGAAGCCAGCACCTCGCAGGAGTACATTTCCTCCACTACGGCGCAAAGCTCGGTGCCCCGAACAGGGCTTTTGCCTGCCAGACACTCGTCGCCCTGAATATGTCCCATGGGCGTTCCGTGGAATTCGCACAGCTGATCGTACATTTTCCGGGCGAAGGCATTGGGTTCCTGCCCGGAAAGGCCGGAAAACACGGCCTCGCTCTTCAGGGCCATCATCAGATTGACGATGTGGGTCTGCTGCCGCCATACCCCCTTCGGATCGGGCTGCTGATCCTTCCAGCAGGCGAACAGCCGCTCGTAGGACAGCCCCTGCGAAGCAAGCGTCACCGCCAGCTCGATCATCCACGCCTCGGGCCGCTGCTCATACAGCCACTGCAGGGGGATCAGCGCCTCAAACCAGCGGCTCTGGCCCCAGTTGAACAGCGTATGATGGGTCAGATGCGCTTCCAGATTTTTCATGGCGCGGTAGACGGCCTCCATGGCCCGGCTGTCGCCGCTGCACTGGCCGTAGACCATCAGTGCCTTGCAAATGATGAACACCGCCCATACATCGTAGGCGGGCCGTTCCTCCCTTTTGCACGGACAGATCCAGCCGTCCTCCTGCTGAGCGGCCAGAATAGCGTCCACATATTTCTTCGCCCGGGCGATCAGATCATCATTCTGCAGAAGATAGGCCAGCGGGATGAAGCCGTCCAGCCAGTAGGGCACCCGCTCCCAGCCTTCGGCCGTGCCGCCGATCCATGCGGAATCCCGGATGTCGGGCCAGATCTGATCCAGATGGCCGGACAGTCCCTCCGCCTGAATTTCCAGTTGTCTCTTCAGCCATCCTTCAGGCCGCAGCGCGCCCGGCTCCATCAAGCGGTAAACCGACGAATAAATCTTTTCCACGTTCTCTTCCTCCTTCGCTTTACCCGTATTGTACCGCCAAAAAGCGTTTTACGCCATTTTGAATGCTGGATACCTCATTGCAAAAAATGAACTTTTTCTCTATAATCGGATGGGAGGGATGAACGGTGAGCGAGTATCTGAGTTCCCAAAGTCTGCCCCGGTTTCTTTTTTCGCACGACCGGGTTTTTCAGCCGGGGGAAAAGCATGTCAACCGGATCTGCCCGGAGGACGTGCTGCTTCTGATGTTCTCCGGCGTTCTCCGCTTCGTTGAGAACGGCGTTCCGGTGGAGGTACGCGGCGGCGAATACTATATCCAGAAGCGAGGCCTTCTCCAGCAGGGCGCAGCGCCGTCGGACTGTCCCGTGTATTATTACGTTCATTTCCTGGGAGAATGGAAGGAAGAGAGCGGGATCCGGAAACGAGGCCCTCTTCCCGGCGAGATCCGCGCCCTGACCCGGCGCCTGACCGAAGCCAACGAGCTGGACGCCCCGCTGTTGGAACGGACGTGCCTGTTTTATCAGATCCTGACCCTACTCTCCCAAAGCCAGCCCAAGGGCCCGGCTCGGCGGCTGGCCGAAGCCACATTGCAGCAGCTTCAGCTTCACCTGAAGGAGGGCGCTTCTCTTTCCGGGATCGCGGCGGAGCTGCACGTCAGCGAAAGTTATCTGATCCGCAATTTCCGCCGCCAGTACCAGCTGACGCCCCATCGCTGTCTGACCCGGCTCCGGCTGGAGCAGGCGGAACGGCTGATGCGCTATTCCGACCTGTCGCTGGAGGCGATCTCTCTGGAATGCGGCTTCAGCAGCTACGCCAATTTCTATAAGGCCTTTCGGGCCGAAAAAGGCAAAAATCCCGGTGCGGCGCTGAAGCGAATGCGTTGACAAGCGCCCCCGGTTTGGCTACAATACAGGTATCCCTCAGGGGGTATAGGGAGGAAGTCATTATGAAGCAATGTATGGATGCGGAAAACCTGCACCGCAGACTGAAAAAGATCATCGGTCAGGTACAGGCCGTCGATCGGATGATCGACGAGGATGTTCCCTGCGAGGACGTTCTTTCCCAGCTGAACGCGGCGAAGTCTGCGCTGCATAAATGCGGTCAGGTCGTGCTGGAAGGGCACATCCGCCATTGTGTGCTGGACGGTATCCAGCACGGAGACGCAGATAAAACCATTCAGGATTTTACCAAAGCGGTGGAACGCTTTGCCAATATGGGCTGAGGGCCGCATTTGCAAAGCCGGATTTTTTCCGGCTTTTTCTTTTTCCCGCTTGACATACCAATACCCCCATATGTATAATGTACCCATACCCCATCAGGTATGAAGGAGGACGCAAACCAAACGATGAAAGCCTTCTCTAAAAAGCTGGAAGCCTTGCTGGAAAAAGGCGGGACCAGAAAAGACGTCGCCCTGCTGATTCTTTCCGGCATTGCCCTTCTGCTGAGCATCTTTAAGCCCGTCCCCCTGCCCTTTGACCCGGCGTGGGTCGCAATCCTGCTCTGCGGCGTTCCCATTGTGCTGGAAGCCCTGATCGGGCTGATCACGTCCTTTGACATCAAGGCGGACGTGCTGGTTTCTCTGGCTTTGATCGCCTCCGTGCTCATCGGCGAGGATTTTGCCGCAGGCGAGGTAGCCTTTATCATGCAGCTGGGCGCGCTGCTGGAGGATCTGACCGTCGCCAAAGCCCGGGCCGGCATCGAAAAGCTGATAAAGCTCACGCCCCAGACAGCCCGGGTGCTGACCGGCGATGGCGAGCGCATCATCCCCGCAGAGCAGGTGCAGGTAAACGACCGTCTTCGGGTTCTGCCGGGCGAGACCATTCCCGTTGACGGCGTGATCCTCACCGGCCAGACCTCCGTTAATCAGGCGCTCATGACCGGCGAATCCCTGCCGGTGGACAAGGGGCCGGGAGACGAGGTCTCCTCCGGTACGGTCAATCAGTTCGGCGCATTTGAAATGCGGGCCGCCCGCGTAGGCGAGGACAGTTCCATCCAGCGGATGATCCGTCTGGTGCAGTCGGCCGATGCGGGAAAGGCGAAAATCGTTGGGCTGGCGGATCGCTGGGCCACGTGGATCGTCGTCACCGCTCTGACCGCCGCCGCCCTGACCTGGATCTTCACCGGCCAGATCATCCGCGCAGTCACCATTCTGGTGGTCTTCTGTCCCTGCGCGCTGGTGCTGGCCACGCCCACCGCCATCATGGCCGCCATCGGCAACGCCGCCAGGCACGGCTTTCTGGTGCGAGAAGGCGATGCGTTGGAACGTCTGGCCCGAGTCACGGAGATCGCGTTTGATAAAACCGGTACCCTGACCTTCGGCAGGCCGGAGGTCGTAAAGCTCCGGGCCGTCGAAGGCGGGAACGAAGAAGAGCTCTACCGTCTGGCCGCCGGGGCGGAAAGCCTGTCCGAGCATCCGCTGGGCAAGGCGGTGGTTCGCTGCTGCCGCCTTGCCTGCGGCGAAACGATTCCAGCGGCAGAGGATTTCACCATGCTGCCCGGAAAGGGCGTCGAGGCACTGGTCGCGGGCCGGAGGGTTCTGGCGGGCAGCGCTGCGTTCCTGACAGAGCGTTCCATCGGCCTTCCGGACAGCCTGAAGGCCGAGGCAGAGGACTGGCTGGAGCAGGGCTCCATGGTCATTTATCTGGCGCTGGATGGTCAGCCCGCCGGTTTTCTGGCACTGGCGGACACGCTCCGTCCTGCCAGCGCGGGCATGATCGCCGCCTTGAAGGCCGAACAGGCGACGCCCCTGCTTCTGACGGGCGACTCCGAAAAGGCCGCTCAGACCATCGCCCGCCGGCTTGGCATTTCGGAAGTCTGCTGCGGCTGTCTGCCGGAGGACAAGCTCAACCGCATCCGGCAGGATCAGCAGGCCGGAACGGCGGTGTGCATGATCGGCGACGGCGTTAACGACGCGCCCGCCCTGAAGCAGGCCGACGTAGGCATCGCCATGGGCGGGGTCGGCAGCGACATTGCCGTGGACGCGGCGGACATCGCTCTGGCGGACGACAAGGTGGAGGAGCTTCCCCACCTGCTGGCCCTGTCCCGCCGGATGATGACCACCATCAGGCTGAACCTGACCTTTTCCATGACGCTGAATTTTCTGGCGATCGGACTGGCGATCAGCAGCGTGCTGAACCCCGTGGTGGGCGCGCTGGTACACAATGCCGGTTCGGTGCTGGTGATTCTGAATTCCGCACTTTTACTGAAATGGAGGAAAAAACAATGACGGTTGCCATCATCGGTCTGATCATCGGTCTTCTGGTTCTGGGCGCGGGCCTGTACTATCTGGTGAAGGAAAAAAACGATCCGGAGTCCAAAAAGATTTACGGCGTCATCAGTCTGGCCGGCGCGCTTCTGAGCGTGGGAATGGTCGTGAAGCTGTGTCTCTGACGGAAGAAACCCAAAATCGAAAACGGCCGCAGTCCGGGAAAATTCCCGGCTGCGGCCGTTTGGCTTTCGCCTTATTCCTGCGCCTTCAAAAAATCAATGCAGATACGGGCTTCTTCCAGTCCCGAGGGGTTGCAGGTCTCCGATTCCACGATCAGCCGGTCGCCCAGCTCCACGGCCTTGCGGTAGACCGCCGCTGCGGGCGCCTGCCCCATTCCCAGCGGCGTTCCATGTCCGTCCGCCATGCCGTCCTTGATGTGAATGATATGGACGCGGTCCTTCAGCCGTTCCATCATTTCCAGCGGGTCCCGTCCGCCCACGAAGGCCCAGTAGGTGTCGATCTCCAAATCCAGCCGGGTACGCTCCTCCAGCTGTTCCCAGATGCGGGAACCGTCGGCGTTGGGTTTGAACTCATGGGCATGGTTATGATAGCCCAGCCGGATTCCCTCGTCCGCCAGCCGTGCCTGCGCTCTGGCCGTCAGAGCGATAAAATCATCCAGCTTTTGCTGATGATCCAGATCGGCCCCGGGAATAATAATCAGCCGGTTGCCCAGCGTCTTGTGATACCGGATCGTTTCGCCGATCACGTCATCCGTCAGTTCCTGCATCCCCGTGTGGGTGGAGGAAACCTCCATGCCGCACGCAAGCAGCTTGTCCCGCACGGCCTCCGCCGAATGACCGAAGAAACCAGCGAACTCCGCATAATGATAACCCAGCGCCGCCACCTTTTCCAGCGTTCCCAGCAGATCCTTTTCTGCCGTGTCCCGTACCGAGTACATCTGCAATCCGTATTTCATTGTTTTTTCTCCTTTGCCATTTTCCCTTCCGGGATTTTTTCAGTATTCCAGTTCGATCTGCGAGCCAGTCAGCTTCTTGTGTACTACGATCTTCTTGTCGATCCGCTCCCGAAGCTCGGGCATATGGGAGATCACGCCGATCATCCGGTCGCCGTCGGCCAGCGAGGACAGCAGCGCCATGGCGTTGCGCAGGGCATTTTCGTCCAGCGTGCCGAAGCCCTCGTCGATGAACATGGCCTCCAGCCGCACGCCGCCGCTCTCGCTCTGCACCACATCAGACAGGCCCAGCGCCAGCGACAGGGAGGCCAGGAAGCTCTCGCCACCGGACAGGGTGGACACGTCCCGCCACTGACCCGTGGCCCGGTCCAGCACGTCCAGATCCAGTCCGGACTGGCTGCGGCGATCCCGTGCCTCTTCCTTCAGCCGCAGCACGAACATGCCGTCGGTCATCCGGGTCAGCCGCTTGTTGGCGGCGGCCACCACCTGTTTGAAATAATACTGCTGCACGTAGGTCTCAAAGGTGATCTTGACCTTCTGGCTCAATTGACCGCTCATGGCCCGGTACAGATCGTCCAGCACCGCCCATTCCTCGGCGTGGGCTTTCTTCTGCTCTGCCGCCCGGCGGATGGCTTTGCCCGCCTCCTGATGCAGGGTCAGCCGCCGGTCGCAGCTCCGGCTGCGTTCCTGTGCCTGCCGGTACTGCTCCGTCAGGTTCTTCTGCTGCTGCAGCAGGGCTTCGATGTCGGCCCTCACCCGGCCTTTCAGCTGCGCCTCCCGTTCGCCGATCCGATCGTTCAGCGACTTTTTCGCCTCTTCATAGCGGCGAATGGCCGCATCCAGCCTTTCCGCTTCTTCCGCAGGCAGACAGGCGGCGCGGTAATCCGCTTCGGCCTCAAAACCCTGCCGGGCCAGCCCTTCGGCAAACTCCCGTTCCAGCCGTGCCGCTTCTTCTTCCAGCTCGCCCGCTTTCTTCAGCGACGCGTCCAGCAGCGCCGCCGCCCTTTCCAGCCGGCTTTGACATTGCTGGCGCTGGTTTTCCGCCTGTTCCGCCGTCTCCCGGATTTTCCGGGCGGCGGCATCCGCCTCTTTCATCCGCCGGCGGACACTCTGCTCCGTGTCCTCTTCGCCGATCCCTTCGCTCTGCAAAGTTCTTTGCAGCGTTTCCAGCGCCGCCCTTGCTGCGGCGGTCCGGCTGGAAATTTTCTGCACCTGCTGTTCCAGCAGTTTGCGCCGGTCGTCCGCCGCCTGAAACTGCTCCTGCGTCGCCCCGCCCTCCTGCAGGGCTGCGGGCGCAGGATGATGGATCGAGCCGCACACGGGACAGGGCTCGCCCTCTCGGAGGCTGCGGGCCAACAGTCCGCTCTGACTGCGGTAGTACGCCTGCCGCACAGCCAGATATTCCCGTTCGGCCCTGTCGCTGTCCTCCAGTGCTTTTGTCTGCAAGCAGTTCAGCCGCTCCAGCTCCAGTGCGTCTTTCTGCCGCTTTTCCAGAAGCTGCAGGCAGCTTTCCAGCCGTTTGACCAGTTGAGCGTTTTCCTCCGCCAGCGGAAGCTGCTCCCGGGCCTGCTTCGCCGTTTCTTCCAGCGCTGGAAGCCGTTCTGCCTGCGCCTTTTTCTCCTGTGCCAGCCGGGCGGCCTGCGTCTTTTCCGCCTCCAGACTTTGCCGGTTCCGCCGCCGCAGTTGGTCTATCGGCCCCAGCAGCTGGGCCTTGCGGGCCGCTGACAGCGCTGCCTTTCGCTCTTCCACGGTGCTTTGCTTTTGCAGAAGCCCGTCCAATTCCTTCTGCCATTGGCCTAGCTCGTCAAAACGCTGATTCAGGTTCCGGCCGTCGGCTAGGGCGGCGGTCAGTGTCTTCAGCTGCCCGTCCAGCGCCTCCCACTGGCCGTCCGCCTCTTTTTTCAGCCTGGTTTCGTAGGCGTACAGCCCCCGCAGCGTCTCCAGCAGCTGATCGGCGTACTTGGCGTCCGTCTGGTACTGCTTCAGCCTTTCCCGGTCCGGAAACTCCGGCTCCGGGCTGATCTTCCCCGCCTCGGTCACGATGCGCAGATCCAGTTCCTTTTGCAGCTGGGCGGCGGCGGAGCATTTCTCCTTGGCCTTTTTCTGCAGATCGGCGTAAAGCGAGGTGTTGAACAGTTGCTGGAACAGCTTCTTGCGGTCCTCGGACCTGGCGTTGAGAATCTTCAAAAAATCCCCCTGCGCGATCATCACCGTCTGGGCGAACTGATCCTGCGTCAGGCCGATCAGCTCCTGCGCCCTGTCCTTCACCTCGTCCGTCCCCGTCCAGCATTCGCCGGTGTCCAGCTCCGTCAGTTCGGCGGCGGCCTTCTGCTCCACCAGATCGTCCCCCCGGCGGCTCTGGCGCAGGTAGACCGGATTGCGCTTCAGCCGGTAGGTGTGCTGACGGTGCTGAAACACCAGCTCCACATAGGTTTCCGTGTCCCGGGCAGCATAGTCCGACCGAAAGGATTTGGACGCGCGCCGCTCCTTTCCCCCGGAGCCTTCTCCGTAGAGGGCAAAGCTGATGGCGTCGAAGATCGTGGTCTTGCCCGCGCCCGTATCGCCGGTGATCAGAAAGATTCCGTTTTCACACAGCCTGGAAAAATCGATCGTCGTCCTTCCGGCATAAGGCCCGAAGGCCGACAGGGTCAGCTTCAGCGGCTTCATCGAATCTCTCCTTCCAGTTCTTTTCGCAGGCCGCGCAGGATCTCCAGGTGCCGGGGGTCAGGCGGGCAGTCGTTGTTCTGCAGCCGGTAAAAATCCGAAAACAGCTCCTCCGGGCTTTTGTTCTCCATGGCTTCCCGGGCCAGCACGTCAATATCCGTCCTGGTTTTGGAATTGACCACGGAAAACTTCATCATATTGGGAAACACGGTGCTGACCGTCACCCGCGCGTCCGGGGGCGGCAGCTCGTCCCGCAGCGTGACCCACACATAATCCTCCGAATAGGGCATGGCCATCACCTCATCCAGCATGCCCTCCACCAGCCGCATATCATGCGGGGCGTTCAGCGGCACGGTATGGATGTCCACCTTCCCCTTTTCCCCCATTTCCACCACCGTGACCGATTTTTTCTGCGTCACCTCGGAAAATGAGTATTTCATCAGGGAACCGGCGTACCGCAGGGTGTCCCTCGTACACTTCTGAGGCTTGTGGATGTGCCCCAGCGCCACATAATCAAAATCGGCAAACACAGCCGCGTCGATGTTGTCCAGCCCGCCCACGGTCTTTTCCTCGGAGTCGGAGGTCTCCGCCCCGGTGATGAACTGGTGGCACACCAGCACATTCCGCCTGGCCGCATCCACCAGCGAATGGCGCAGCACCGCCTGCACAGCGTCCTGATAGGTCTCGATCCTCTCATCGGGAAAGAATCGCCGCACCTGTATGGGCTTCAAAAACGGCAAAAGGCTGACCACGATCTCCCCGTATGCGTCCTGAAGCGTCACCTGCTGCAAGCGGCCGTCAAAGGCTTCGCTGACGTACACGCCCGAATTTTTCAAGAGGGACGAAAAATAGGAAATCCGCTGGGCGGAATCATGGTTGCCGCTGATGACGAACACCCGAAGGCCCATATCCTTCAACCGGGTGATGAACTGATCGAACGCGGCCATGGCTTCGCTCTGGGGGGACGCCTTCTGGTACACGTCCCCGGCGATCAGCACCGCGTCCGCCTGTTCGCTTCGGGCGATCTCCTCCACCTGACACAAAAGCCGAACCTGATCCTCCAGAAACGAAACGTCGTTCAGGCGCTTGCCCAGATGCAGATCCGCCAGATGCAGAAATTTCATCGTCTGTTTCTCCTTTGTATCCCATTTTTTAATGCTTCACGGACTGCCTTTTCCCTCTGTCAGCCTCTTCATTGTATCCCATCGGCCCTTCCCTGGCAAGACGCAAAATAGGCTTCCGACTGTTCCCTAAACCGGTTTTTCGTGTTACAATGCTTCGGGCGTATGCCCAGGGAGGTTTTTTTTCATGATTCATGTCAGCCAGCCCATGACCACCGTGCCGGAGCATTTTTCCACGCCCCTGCAGGAGCTGGTCTACCGTACCCTGACCCGGCTCTCCATTCCCTTTCAGCGGGTGGAAAACGACCCCGCCGTCACCATGGAGGATTGTCAGGCCATCGACGACCGCCTGCAAATGCAGACCGTCAAGACCCTGTTTTTGTGCAACCGTCAGCAGACCGCCTTTTACCTCTTCGTCACCCCGGGGGACAAGCCCTTTCGCACGAAGGATTTCAGCGCCGCGCTGGGCGTGTCCCGGGTATCCTTCGCCACGCCGGAGCAGCTGGAGCGGCTCATGGGCACGGTGGTCGGCTCCGCCACGGTGTTCAGCGCTCTTCTGGCTTCGGCCCGGGAGGTGCGCGTGGTCTTCGACCGGGCGCTGGCGGACAGCGAATGGTACGGCTGCACCGACGGCACCACCACCGGCTACATGAAGCTGCGCACCCGGGATGTGATCGACCGGCTGCTCCCCTACACCGCCCATACGCTGGAATGGGTGGAGGTCTGACGGCCCGCTGAAAGGAACGAACGCTCATGACCCCTGAAATCGAAATTTCCCAAGCGGCGCTGGACAGCCTGCCAAACTGCCTGCTGGTGGACATGCGGGACGCGGAAAGCGTGACCTACGGCGTCATTCCCGGAGCCGTAGCGCTGCCGCAGGAACGGCTGGAAGCCGAGGTTCCCGCTCTCTGCGCCGGAAAAGCTGTGGTGCTGTACTGCGCCCGGGGGCAATTCAGTCTGGATGCGGCGGAGGACCTGCGCCGTCTGGGCGTGGAGGCATACAGTCTGGAGGGCGGCTATGCGGGCTGGCTGCTGCACCGGATGCAGTGGGAGCAGGAAACCAGCCTGCAGCAGCAGATCGAAGAGGGCATCCGCAAGACGTGGCACAAGCGGCTTTTTTCCAAGTTTGCCAAGGCCATCCGCACCTATGATCTGGTCAAGCCCGGCGACCGCATCGCCGTGTGCATTTCCGGCGGCAAGGACTCCATGCTCATGGCCAAGCTGTTTCAAGAGCTTTACCGGCACCATAAATTTCCTTTTGAACTGAAATTTCTGGTCATGGACCCCGGCTACAACGAAACCAACCGCAAGGTGATCGAGCACAACGCCCGGCTTTTGGGCATTCCCATCACCATTTTTGAAACGGATATTTTCGACATCGTCTACAACGAAGAAAAGAATCCCTGCTACCTCTGCGCCCGGATGCGCCGGGGATACCTGTACAGCAAGGCCCGGGAGCTGGGCTGCAACAAAATCGCGCTGGGCCACCACTACGACGACGTGATCGAGACCATCCTCATGGGCATGCTCTACGGCGCGCAGGTGCAGACCATGATGCCCAAGCTGCACAGCACCAACTTTCCCGGCATGGAGCTGATCCGCCCCATGTACCTGATCCGGGAGGCGGACATCAAGGCGTGGCGGGACCGCAACGACCTGCACTTCATCCAGTGCGCCTGCCGCTTCACCGACACCTGCACCACCTGCGACCCCAACGGCCGCACCGTGTCCAAGCGCATGGAGATCAAACAGCTCATCGCCCAGTTGAAAAAGGTCAATCCCTCCGTGGAGGCCAACATTTTCCGCAGCATGGAAAACGTGAACCTGAACACGGTCATTTCCTACAAACAGGGCGATCAGGTGCATTCCTTCCTGGACCGGTATGACGAGATCCAGGCGAAGGAATAAGACGGTCTCCTCCTCAAAAACATTGATACGCAAACGGCGCGGCCTTTCCGGTCGCGCCGTTTGATTTTCGTTATTCCAATGCCGCATTATTTTTTCCAGTGATTCAGATATGGCACGACCGCTTCCATATGGGCGCGGACCTGCTCTGCGGGCCAGCTTTCGTTGGCCATGTGTTCTACGCAGAAATCAATGAGCTGCTCTTTGCTTTCGTATTTGAATTTCCCATCGGTATAGCACCACTTGCAATATTCCTCGTTGAAGGAACCGTCCGTTTCTTTGCTGATGGTGGAATCGTCAAGCGGCATCCCGCAGCATTGGCAGATCAGCTTTCGCGGGGAGCCAAGCAGCGTATTGATCGAAACGTCAAAAACCTTTGACAGCAGCTTCAGCGTTTCCACATTGGGCGTCGTTTCCCCGTTTTCCCAGCGGGACACCGCCTGCCTTGTCACAAACACTTTTTCTGCCAGTTCGTCCTGCGACATTCCCTTCCGGTTCCTCAGCTGGCATAGAATCTCCTTTGTATCCATTTGAAACCCCTCCTCGATGCAAGGGTAACACAGAATCGTTTTCCAGACAAGCAACTGGCAGTTGCTGCGGCCTGTCAGTCCTTCAGGATTCCGGGGAAATTTCCTTTCAGAAAATGTCTGTACTCCGGATGCTCCGAAGCGTTCTCATACTCTTCTCGAATGGTCTTTTCATTCCATTCCTTCGCTTTCTCCGACAGTTCTTCATACCGAACGACGGAAAGCAGGCCTTCGCGTTCCGCCTGCAGGATCGCCTCATAGGCGTCCGGAATAAATTCTGAGCCCGCCACATCGACCGGCACGCTGCTTGCGGCCGCATCCGGGATTGGAACGGCAAAACCGGCCTCCGAAATGGTCTCAGCCCGATAGATATAACCGGACACGCCCTGATAGGTACTGATCAGCGCGTTGGGGTAGTATTCCTCCAGCCGCTGGCGCCCGTCCCTGTTAAAGCCATACGGCCCCCACTTCTGGTAGATCCCCTCATACAAAAAGCCGGTCTCCTTACAATACTTCTCAACGGCGTTGCTCAAGTACACCAATACATTTTCTCTTTTTTTCGAAAAGTAGACCAGCGGGATCCCATGATTGGAAACATGCGGTTTCAGTTGGGTGATCCCGCCGAACGGCGATGCGTGATAGTACATTGCTTCTCCTCCTGAGCGTATTTTTTACGGTCCGGGTCGATGAACGAAATAAGCCTCTTTCATGCGTTTCCTCCGCTCTTTCCTAAACCGGAAGAAAGCAGCCCCGTCTGAATCGGCAACCGCTATGCCAGATATTCCGGATAGCTTTTCGTAAATTGCTCGTTTGCTTTCAGCAGTTGTTCGTAATGCTCGTTATACAGCGGACTGAGCTTTCTCATGGCGGGGATAAACGTATCGTCATATCCGTTGGCCGCGCAGATCTGTTTCATCGTTTCCATCAGCCGGCAGGCAGGCGAATTCTGATATTCCTCCGTTTGCCGGTATTTTTGGTAATCATCCAATACCTTTTTATGATTCCTGACAAACTCGTCCAGATTCTGAAGGGCATACTCCTGTTCCTGCAAAACGCGCCGGAGCCTCTCGGTTTCCTCTTCTCCGGAGCCTTCTTCCATACAGGCATCCAGATATTCCCGCAGATCATCCGGCAAACGGATTTCCGGAACCCGATCAAAAAATTCGATGATCTGATGAAAGGCTTTTTTCTGTTCCTCCGTCTCCACCTTTCCCGTCAGATATCTGGAAAAATGGAGACGGATGATTTTCCCATAATACCCCGGAAACAGCTCGCCCAGTTTTTGGATAATGATCGTATTGGAACTGAGCGGATCAATCTCCGGCTCAAGATCCTCGATTGCTTCTCCTGCCGCCAGCCGCTTCAACCATTCCTGTTTGACTTTTTCCTGCTCCAGCTCCAGCTCTCTTTGATAAAAAATGCCGCTGATTTCCCCACGATCCTCAAGCACACGCCGGATCTCCCGGATGCTCAAGCCTAATTTCCGATATAGAACGACCCGCTTTAGTACTTTCGTATCCTCTTCTGAAAAATCTCTATATCCATTTTCCAGCACTTTCGGATCGACCAGCCCCTGCTCCACATAATACTGGACCGCTTTTTTGGTGATACCGCATTTCCTCGCCGCCTCGTTGATAAGCATCCTTCTCACCTCCCCCTCATTGTAAACCGGCCTGTAAGGGGACAGTCAATACGGAATGCCAAATATTCCGCCAATTTTCTGCGACGGGCAAGCGCCGCACGTTTTCCTTCCGTGCGGCGCGTTTTTCGTTTCTCTTTTAGGCTGCCTGCGTCTGGGCGGTATACAGCTCGTAATAATATCCCTTCCTGGCCATCAGCTCGTCATGGCTGCCTGCTTCCAGAATGCCTTTGTTCCCGATGTAGAGGATACGGTCGCAGCTCTTGATGGTGGACAGGCGGTGGGCCACGATGAAGCTGGTGCGGCCCTGCAGCAGCGTTTCGATGCCCTGCTGCAAAAGACGCTCTGTCTGGGTGTCGATAGAAGAGGTGGCCTCGTCCAGAATGAGGATGCGCGGGTCGGACAAAAGCGTTCGGGCAAAGGCGATCAGCTGCCGCTGACCCTGACTGAGACCGCCGCCGCGTTCGTTGACCGGCGTAGCGTACTGCTGCGGCATCTGCGAAATAAACTCGTGCGCCCGCACGGCCCTGGCCGCGGCAATGACCTCCTCATCCGTCGCGTCCAACCGGCCGTAGCGGATGTTGTCCATGATGGTCCCTGCAAACAGGAAGCTGTCCTGCAGCATGATCCCCAGCTGGGAGCGCAGGGAATGCAGCGTCGCGCCCGCGATGTCCTGCGTAGTTCCGTCGGCGCAGTGGAGCAGAATGCGTCCGCCCCGCAGGTTATAGAACCGGCACAGCAGGTTGATCACCGTGGACTTGCCCGCCCCGGTAGGGCCTACCAGCGCGATCCGTTCGCCGGCCCGTACATGCAGGTTCAGGTTTTCCAGCACGGTCTGCCCTTCCTCGTAGCCGAACTCCACGTTTTCGAAGGTCACTTCGCCGTCCAGCGCCTTCAGGGGTTCCGCGCCCGGAACGTCCTTTACCTCCACGGGTTCGTCCATGGTTTCGAAAATGCGTTCCAGATAGGCGATGTTATTCACAAAAGAGTTGTAGATATTCGCCAGATTGGTAATGGGCTGCCAGAAGCGGCTCACATAGGAGGCCATGGCAAGAATCACGCCGAAGGAAACCATCTTGCCGCCGCCAAGCCAGTAAACGCCCGCAATGTACAGCAGGGAAAACACGATCTGCGTCAGGCATTCCGAGGACAGCCACACGGCGTTGGAAACGTACATGGCCTTCATCCACGCATCCCGGCAGGCCAGCGCCAGCCGCTTCATAATGGAGCAGTTGACCTCCTGACGGGCGAAGAGCTGAGACACCTTCACGCCGTCGATGCTTTCGGCCAGATAGGCGTT
>CAKUCE010000014.1 GCA_934643535.1 uncultured Clostridia bacterium
CAATATAGTATAAATAAGCGGTTATCTTCACCCTCCCAGGCAACGAAAGGATGTTATCCCAGTGGAAGTACTGTCCCAGATCCTGGAAATACTCAACGCTATTCTGAGCGGCTGGTTGGTGCTGATGCTGGTGTATCAGCTGGTGATCACGTTTTTCGGCTACAAGCGCAATACGAAGGACTATCAGGATCATGCGCCGCTGATGCGGTTTCTGGTGCTGGTGCCCGCCCATAACGAAGAGGCCGTCATCGGCGACATCGTTCAGAACCTGAACGAGATGGATTATCCCCGGGAATTGTACGATTTCTACATTCTGGCGGATAACTGCACCGACCGCACGGCGGAGATCGCCCGGGGACTGGGCGCCAAGGTGCTGGAAAGCCACAAGGACAGCCCCGACGCGCCCACCGGCAAGCCCATCGTGCTGCAAAAGGCGCTCAACACGCTGGAGGGCTACCAGAACCACTATGATCTGGTCATGTTTTTCGATGCGGATAATCTGATCGACAAAAACATGTTTGCCGAGGTCAACAGCCAGTATCTGGACGCCAACGGTCAGGCGGATATTATCCAGTGCTATCTGGGCTGCAAAAACAAAAAAGGCATCGTGGCCATGTTCTATTACATGACCTATACGATCACCAACCGCTTTTTCCAATACGCCAAGAGCCGTCTGGGCCTGAACAGCGTCATCGGCGGCACGGGCTTTGCCGTGTCGGCGGAATATCTGCATCGCCGGGGCGGCTGGACGGCCATGAGCCTGACCGAGGATTTCGAATTGCAGATCGAGTCCACCTGCGAAGGCAAGCGCATCCTGTGGAACCATAATGTGCGCATCTACGACGAAAAGCCCACCGCCTTCCGGGCCAGCTTCCGCCAGCGCACCCGCTGGGCGCAGGGCCACTGGTTCGTGGCGTTCAAAAACACGGGCAAGCTGTTCCGGGCGCTGTTCCAGAAGAAGATCCGCTTTGCCGAGTTCTTTTCCACCTTCCTGTATATGTACAGCCTGACGCCCTACGTCATTCTGATGTTCCAGCTGGCGGCGGGCGCGCTGATGCAGATTTGCGTCTGGCTGGGCTGGCTCCCGGCCGCGCCGGCCAACGCTTCGCCCCAGAGCTGGCTGACCATGAACTGGCCCAGCATCCTGCTGTTCTTTTATTCCTTTGTATTCCTGTTCTACTGGGCGGACTGGACGGACAACCGCTGCCGCATTGAATGGAAGAAATTCGTGCCCATGCTGGTGAGCGTGTTCCTCAACACGATCCTGGCAGGCTGGGCGCAGGTGGTCGGCCTGTTCAAGCACCGCAAGCAGAACCAGTGGGTCAAGACCGAGCATAAGATCCATGACAAGGGCGACATGACCGTGGACTTTGACGTGGCCGGGCCGGAGGAGCAGGACACGGTTTCCGAAGAAGCGGTTTCCTGTGAAGAAAACGTCGCCGCACGTTGACATTCCTTTCTTCCGCTGGTAAAATAGCTGCAATTCAATAAAGCATTTCCAGAAGGAAGAAAGGGTGGTTTTATGCTGGAAGAGAACCTCCGCACCGGGCTCACGTTCGACGACGTGCTGCTCATCCCCCGGGAAAGCCACGTGCTGCCGCGCGACGTGGATACCTCCACGATGCTGACCCCCACGATCAAGCTGAACGTGCCGCTTCTGTCCGCCGCCATGGATACGGTCACGGACGCCCGTCTGGCCATCGCCATGGCCCGGGAAGGCGGTCTGGGCATCATTCATAAAAATATGACGATCGAGGAGCAGGCCGCGCAGGTTGACAAGGTCAAACGCAGTGAGCACGGCGTGATCACCGATCCTTTTTATCTTTCTCCCGAGCATCTGATCCGGGACGCGGAGGCCCTTATGTCCCGCTACCGCATCAGCGGCGTGCCGATCACCCGCGGCAAGAAACTGGTGGGCATCCTGACCAACCGCGACCTGCGGTTTGAAACCGACGATTCCCGCCCCATCGGCGAGGTCATGACCAGCAAGAACCTGATCACCGCGCCCGTGGGCACTACGCTGGAAAAGGCCAAGGAGCTGCTGGCGGCCCACCGCATCGAAAAGCTGCCCATCGTGAACGAAGAGGGCGAGCTGTGCGGCCTGATCACCATCAAGGATATTGAAAAGAGCACCAAGTACCCCAACTCCGCCAAGGATCACAACGGCCGTCTGCTGTGCGGCGCGGCTGTGGGCGTGACCAAGGACGTCATGCAGCGGGTCGAGGCGCTGGTAGCCGCCAAGGTGGACGTGATCTCCATTGACACGGCCCACGGCCACAACAGCGGCGTGGCCGAAGTGCTGCGCAATATCCGCGCCGCCTATCCCGATCTGCCCATCATCGCGGGCAACGTGGCCACCGCCGCCGCCACCCGGGCGCTGATCGAAGCGGGCGCCAGCGTGGTCAAGGTCGGCATCGGCCCCGGCAGCATCTGCACCACCCGTATCGTGGCCGGTATCGGCGTGCCTCAGCTGACCGCCATCGCCGACTGCGCCAAGGCCGCCGAGGGCACCGGCGTGACCATCATCGCCGACGGCGGTATCAAGTATTCCGGCGATATTCCCAAGGCCATCGCCGCAGGCGCGCACGCGGTCATGATCGGCAGCCTGTTCGCCGGTGTGGACGAAAGCCCCGGAGATATGGAGATTTATCAGGGCCGCAGCTTCAAGGTGTACCGCGGCATGGGCAGTCTGGGCGCCATGGCGCAGGCCCACGGCTCCAGCGACCGCTATTTCCAGGAGGCGGACAAGAAGCTGGTGCCCGAAGGCGTGGAAGGCCGTGTGCCCTACAAGGGACCGCTGGCGGACACCGTGTACCAGATGATGGGCGGCCTGCGCTCCAGCATGGGCTACTGCGGCACCCCCACCATCGAGGATCTGCGGCGGGACGGCGAATTCATCCGCATCACGGGCGCGGGCC
This sequence comes from uncultured Clostridia bacterium, assembly GCA_934643535.1. GTDB lineage: Bacteria > Bacillota > Clostridia > Christensenellales > Aristaeellaceae > Limiplasma. Next base: position 2,919 of record CAKUCE010000014.1, read on the forward strand.
TGAAGGAAAGCCATCCTCACGATATTCAGATCACCAAGGAAAGCCCCAATTATTCCCGGATGTAATCGAAAAGCACAGCGGCGGGCCGTATGGCCCGCCGCTTTTGCGTTTATGGTTGTGTTTCATTTCCGGCGGCCTCGGCAAAGGCGCCGGCCACCGCGGACTCGTAGGCGGGATAGCGCATGGCCTTGTGAACGGCCTTCAGGGCTTTGGGGGGCAGCCCCATGCCCTTGCCAAGGCTGGCCCAGACCTCCTTCATTTTGCACAGCACAAAGGCTTCCGTGCCGATCTGCGCCCGATAGCCGTCATAAAGCGTCTGATGAAAGTTCCGGAGGGCGGCAAGGCTCTCCGGCTTTCCATGATAAAGGTTCACAAGGCCCGGATGATACAGAAATCCCCTGCCGCACATGACGCTTTCCGCTTCGGGATAGCGCCGTTCAAAATCGTGCAGAGCCTCGGCGGTGAAGAGGTCACCGTTGTAGCACACGGGAATTTTGCTCTCCCGAAGCGTATAATCGAACCACTCCCGGTGTGGGGTTCCGCCGTATTGCTCCGCCCGGCATCGGGGGTGCAGGATCAGCCGCCGGGCCGGGTAGCGGTTGAACAGCTCCAGAAGGGCGGGCCATTCCTCCGGGCTTTCCATGCCCAGCCGGGTTTTCAGGGAAACGGCCACGGGCGTTTTTTCAAAAACGCCGTCCAGAAACCGTTCCAGCTCTTCGGGGTAGGCCAGCAGACCCGCGCCCCGGTGCTTCCGCACCACCGTGCCGGAGGGACAGCCCAGATTGATGTTGACCTCCGCATAGCCCAGCGCCTTCAGCCTTTCCGCAGCCCAGAGAAAATCCTCGCTGCTGTTGGATAGAATCTGCGGCACGGCCTTCATGCCGGCGTTGTTCTCCGGCAGCGCGTCCGCCTGTTCCCGGTGGGTCAGGGACTGGCCCCGGGGGCTCCAGAAGGGCAGAAAGTATTCATCCGCTCCGTCAAAGCAGGCATGCTGGGCGCTGCGGTACAGCCAGTGGGCGATCCCCTCCATGGGCGCGAATAGAATCTTCATCGGGCATCTTCCTGTTCTTTGCCAAAGTCAAAAAAGTACCGTTTGGATGATAACAGAAAATATGGTAAAATGAAACGGCGGAAGTCAAAAAAACGGGAGAACCGTCGAAACAGATCGAGGGCCTTTCAAAAGCCGGAACGGGAGGGACGCTTATGGAAAAGCAAAAACGCCGGGAGATTCTGCTGCTGGGCACGCTGCTGATCGTGATCTATACGGCGGTGCAGCATGCCGATCTGGCTTGGGGGCTGGCGCTGGCGCTTCTGAAAATTCTGCAGCCCTTCCTGTTCGGCGCAGGACTGGCGTTCATCCTGAATGTCCCCATGCGTTTTTTTGAAACCAAAGTGTTTGGCGGCTTGAAAAAGGCAAAGGGCCTGCGCCGTCCTCTGTCGCTTTTCATCGTGCTGCTGCTGGTGGCGCTGGTGATTTATCTGATGGTGGCGCTGATGGCTCCGGAAATTCGAAAGGCCATCGAGAGCATCATCCTGCTCCTGCCCAAAGCCTTCGCCAGGCTGAACCAGTGGCTGCTCCAGTATGACATCGACCTGAGCAGCTACGTGCAGAGCATTTTTCAAACCCCGGATCAGATCAAAAACCAGCTGGACCAGCTCCTGAATCTGGCGCTGAAAGGCGCGGTGTTCTCCACCGGCGTGATCGGCGTGGTGTATTCGTCGGTTTTGCAGTTTTTCTTCACCGTCATGTTCATGATCTACTTTCTCTTCGCCAAGGAGCGTCTGCAGCGGCAGCTGACCCGGGTAGGCTATGCCTATCTGCCGGAGAAAACCATGGATCGTTTTCTGGAAGTGGGCAGCCTGACCCAGCGGACGTTTTCTTCCTTTATTTCCGGCCAGTGTCTGGAAGCGCTGATCCTGGGCGGGGCCTTCTTTGTCTGTATGACGCTGTTCCGCTTCCCCTATGCGCTTCTGATCAGCGTCTTCATTGCCGTGACGGCGCTGGTGCCTGTGCTGGGCGCGTGGATCGGCTGTATCGCGGGCGCGCTGCTGATCCTGATGGTAGACCCCATGCAGGCCCTGCTGTTCGTGGTGATGTTCATCGCCCTGCAGCAGCTGGAGGGCAATCTGATCTATCCCCACGTCATGGGCAACGCCATCGGCCTGCCGTCCCTGTGGGTGCTGCTGGCCGTGGTGCTGGGCGAGGGCCTTCTGGGCATCGTGGGCATGCTGCTGTTTATCCCCCTGACGTCGGTTGTCTACACCCTGCTGCGGCAGCATGTGAACCGGCGGCTGCAGGCCCGTTCGCTGGAGCATGTGGGAGAAGAAAAAAACTGAGAAAAAGAAAAACGTCTCATTGCGGAAAAAGGAAAAGCGCTTATCATCGTTTCCGGAGGTGAACCATATGGCAGGAGAAGCATACAAGGATTTCAACGCCATGCTTCAGGACGCGAAGGATATGCCAAAGCTGCAGACAATCACTGACCCGGCCAGCATCGCCAAATACGGCGGGGACCAAATGTACTTTGCTCCGCCGGCGGACTATGACGCCGTCATGAAACGGATCCCCCGTGGAAAGCTGACCACGGTGGGAGAGATCCGCGCTTACTTTGCCCGGCAGCATCAGGCGGATTTTACGGAACCCATTACGGCGGGCATCTTCGTCTCCATCGCGGCATGGGCCAGCAGCCAGCGTCAGGAGGACCCGACGCCCTACTGGCGCACACTGAAGGCGGGCGGCGAGCTGAACCCGAAGTATCCCGGCGGCGTGGAAGCCCAGAAGGCGCTTCTGGAGGCGGAAGGCCATCAGGTGGTTTGCCGGGGAAGAACCCATCTGCGGTACTACGTGAAGGACTACGAGCAGGCGCTGGAAAAGCTGGGTTTTCCTTCCTGAAAGAAAAGAAGCCATAAAAGAATCAGCCGCGAGCCAGACGCTCGCGGCTGATTCAGTCTGTCGAAAAAGGGCGTTGTCAAAGGAAACTGCAGCCTCTCCCGGTGTGTCCCCAAAGAGGAGGAGCACTAAGCGTTGCCCAGCGGTTCGAAATCCGCCGCCCCGTGCTTGCACAGCGGGCAGATGAAATCGTCCGGCAGCGCGTCGCCTTCGTAGATATAGCCGCAGACCTTGCAGACGAAACCGGTCTTTCCCTCCGTCTGGGGCTTGGGCTTGACGTGATTCTGGTAGTAGGTATAGGTCATGGTTTCCCGGTCGCTCATGACCCGGGCTTCGGTAACGGAGCAGATGAACATCCCGTGTGAACCCAGATCCACGTATTGCTCCACCTTCAGGGAAAAAGCGGCGTTGATGTATTTGGGCAGGATGGCCAGCCCGTTGTCCGAGCGGATGGGGGCCAGCCCGGCGAACTTGTCTGCCGTGCGGCCGCTCTGGAAGCCGAAGGTTTCGAAGACCTTGAAGGGCGCGTCTACGGACAGGCAGTTCACATTCAGAAGGCCCGTCTGCCTGATGACATGATGGGAGTAATTGGCCTTGTTGATATTGACGGCGATACGGTTGGGGTTGTCGGAAACCTGGGTGACGGTGTTCACGATGAGGCCGTTATCCCGCTTGCCGTCGTTGGATGTGACCACATACAGGCCGTAGCCGATGCGGAACAGGGCGCTCATGTCGTGCTTGTCGGCCATTTCGCTGTCCCGGGCGGCGTATTCCCGGCAGAGTTCTTTCGCCAGCTCGCTCAGCTGCTCCCGGTTTTCCGCGGACAGGGCGGAGCGAATGGTGATGGGCGCGCCCACGAAGGTCAGGTTTTTGCTCTTTTCAAACAGCCCCTTCATCGCTTTGGCGGCCAACGGCGCCCAGGAGCCGTTTTCGATCAGCGCCAGCGTGCGATTCTGGAAATTCCGCTCGGTCAGATGTTCGATGAATGTGCGCATGAAGGGAAAAATATCGGCGTTATAGGTGGTGGTAGCCAGCACCAGCTTTCCGTAGCGGAAAGCGTCCGCCACGGCCTGCGCCATATCGCACCGGGCCAGGTCATGCACGACCACCTTCGGGCAGCCGCCCAGACGGAGCTTTTCGGCCAGCAGCTCGGCGGCCTTGCCGGTATGACCGTACACGGAGGTATAGGCGATCATTACGCCGTCGCTCTCCACCGCATAGGAAGACCAGGTGTTGTACAGCTCCAGCGCCTCGCCCAGGTTTTCTTCCAGCACCGGGCCATGCAGGGGGCAGATCTTTTCAATGTCCAGCGACGCGGCCTTTTTGAGCAGATTCTGCACCTGCGCGCCGTACTTGCCCACGATGCCGATATAATAGCGCCGGGCCTCGTCCGCCCAGTCCTCGCTCACGTCCAGCGCGCCGAATTTGCCGAACCCGTCGGCGGAGAAAAGCACCTTATCCGTGCTGTCGTAGGTGACCATGACCTCGGGCCAGTGTACCATGGGCGCAAACACGAAGGTCAGCGTATGCTTTCCCAGCGAAAGGGACTCGCCGTCCTTCACCACGACCTTGTTTTCGCACAGGCCGGGGCCGAAGAACTGGTCGATCATGGCGAAGGTTTTGGCGTTGGCCACGACCGCCGCTTCGGGATAAGCGTTCAGGAAGCTGGCGATGTTGGCGGAATGATCGGGCTCCATGTGCTGCACCACCAGATAATCCGGCTTGCGCCCGCCCAGGATCACGGCCAGATTGTCCAGCCATTCATGCTGAAAATGCTGATCCACCGTGTCCATCACGGCGATCTTATCGTCCAGGATCACATAGGAATTATAGGCCATTCCGTTGGGGACGGTATACTGGCCCTCAAACAGGTCTACCTGATGATCGTTTACGCCTGCGTAGCAAATATCGTTCGTAATGGTCATAAGCTGCTTCCTTTCTGCGGGTAGGAGAAATGGGAACAGGAAATGTATACCCGGTCGGAAACGGGCTGAAACGGGAAAATTCCCTTTTATAAGGAAAAATTTTTTCAAAGACTTCCGGAAAAAACAGCGATCCGGAAGGCCCTGCACAGGAGCCTTCCGGATCGCGTTGGGAATGACCGCTATTGCGGCCGCTTCGGAAGTTCATCCTCCGGCGGCCCGTTTTTTTCCGCCTGCCAGACCAGTTGTTCCAGATATTCCCCGCTGGTCTGACTGCGCTGCGCCGCTCTTTCCAGCGCCTGCTGATAGGCCCTGCGGTCCATCTGTACGCAGACGCTCACTTTTTCCGGCGCGCACAGGTCAAACGGGGCGTCCAGCCCCTGGGTATCGGTAAAAAGCCTGCTTTTCATGGGCGCTCCCTCCGCTGCATCCTATGCCGCAGACGGCGGCAGGGTTCCGGAAACAGGGTGCCCGGCGGAGGAAGGAACTATGCGCCGCCCGGCAAAGCGCCGGGACGCATCATTCGCCCGCCAGCTTTACGATGGCGCGGGCAATGATGCGCACATTTTTCCTCATGCTTTCCAGACTGATATACTCGTTGGCCTGATGGGCCAGCTCCTCTTCGCCGGGGAAGACGCAGCCGAAGGCGACGCCCTCATCCAGACACTTGGCGTAGGTGCCGCCGCCGGTAGCCAGACATTCCCGGGGCAGGCCCGTCTCTTCATGGTAAGCGTCCAGCAGACACTGGATCAGTCTGGAGTTAGGGGCCACGTGATGAGGATCCTTCTGAGTGTCGATGGAGACGGTCAGCCCGCCGGACACGGCGGCGGTCAGCGCGGCGCTCAGGGCCCTGTGGTCGCACAGAATGGGATAGCGGATGTCCAGCGTGGCATACAGGCCGTTTTCCGCGTCGTAATGGAGAATGCCCAGATTGCAGGTCAGGGGGCCGCTGGTCTCGTCCTGACAGCGGATGCCCAGACTCAGGCCGTCGTACTCCATGCCCACGGCGTCCGCCAGCGTGCGCAGACCGCCGGTCACGCCCAGCTCCTTGAGGATCAGCAGCAGTTCGCCCAGCGCGTTCTTCGCCGCTTCGGGATAGGCCGCGTGACCCGTCGCGCCCAGCGTATGCAGCCGGACGGTATCGCCGTTCACGGCTGCGTCCGCCTCAAAGCCCAGCTTCTTCGCCGCTTCCAGCGCCCGGGCGGCCAGCTCCTCGCCGCCGTTCAGCTCGGCGCCGGCTTCGCCGGGAACCACGTTGTGCCGCTCGCCCACCTGAATGGAGCGAACCAGCCCGTCTTTTTCGTAGGGAGCCCGCAGGCTTACCAGCAGCATGCCCTTTTCGGTGTTGATGATGGGGTAGCTGGCGTCGGGGCTGAAGCCGGTACGGGGCATGTCGCAATGGGCCTTGTAGTAGGCCATGTCGTCCCAGTCGGTTTCCTCGCTGCAGCCCAGGATCAGGCGGACTTCCCGGTTCAGGGGAACGCCCGCTTCCTTTACGGCCAGCATGGCCAGCAGGGCCGCAATGGCGGGGCCTTTGTCGTCGCTGGTTCCTCTGGCGTAGACGCGGCCATTCTTTACCACCGGTTCAAAGGGATCGGTATCCCAGCCGTCTCCGGCGGGCACCACATCCAGATGGGCCAGAATGCCCAGCGGCTCCTGCCCTTCCGGGCCCATGCGCACATCTCCGGCATAGCCGTCGAAATCGCGCACGTCAAAGCCCATGGCCTTCGCGTCGTTCAGGGCAGCCGTCAGCATTTTGCGGGTCTCCTCGCCGAAGGGCGCGCCGGGGACGCCCTCCGTCCGAACGCTGGGAATGCGCAGCCAGCGATCCAGCAGTTCGTTCATTTTGTCCTGCAGTTGGTCGATGATGGGATTCAGGTCTTTCATGGAAAAATTCCTCCATTTCCGCAGTAATGACCGTATGAGAGAAAATTCTGGCCTTTCGAAAATAACCCTGAGAGCTGCCGCCGGAGGCCGGGCCTTTTCGCCCCGTCCCTGCCGGCGAAAGAGATCGCCGCAGGCAGTTCCCTGACAGACGGAGGTTATGCCTTCAGCGCCGCTTCCAGCCGCTTCACAGCTTCCAGCGTCTGACCGTGGGGACAGGCGAAATTGAAGCGCAGGAAGCCCTCGCCCACCTCGCCGCCGAAGAAGGTGCCGGGCGTAAAGGCAACGCCTGCCCGATGGGTGCGCTCCATCAGCTCGTCGGTGGGGAAGCCGTAGGCTCGCAGGTCCAGCCAGCCCAGATAGGTGGCGTTCATGGGAGACAGCACGGCCTTTGGCAGACGGGCGTTCAGCTCCCGGCGAAGCAGCTTTTCCGCCTCCCGCAGATAGTCCAGCATTCCGTCCAGCCACGCGTCGCCCTGACCGTAAGCCGCTTCCGTGGCGGTCATGGCGAAAATGTTGCCCTGCGTCACGCCCGTATTGCGCAGCTGCTCCGCCAGCCGCTTTTTCAGCGCCTGATTGCGGGTCAGCAGCACGGCCTGCTGCAATCCGGCCAGATTGAAGGTCTTACTGGCGCTGGTCATGGACAGCAGCCGGGCGTTTTCGTCCTGCACGATGCGCAGAAGGGGCGTGACCTTGCCGGAAAGCTCGAAATCCTCATGGATCTCATCGGAGACCAGCCATACGCCGTAGCGCTCCAGCACGCTCCAAAGGGCGCGAAGCTCGTCCTCCGTCCAGGCGCGGCCCACAGGATTGTGGGGATTGCACAGCAGCATGACCTTTGCGCCGGCCCTGCAGGCAGCCTCGATCGCGTCCAGGTCCATGCGGTAGCCGCCGTCGGGCTGACGGATCAGCGGGCAGTCCGCCAGCTGGCGGCCGCCGTCCCGGACGCTGGCATAAAAGGGGCCGTAGACCGGCGACTGCACGATCACTTTATCGCCAGGTTCGGTCAGGGCCAGCACCGCCGCCCGCAGGCCCGTGACCACGCAGGGCAGCATGAGCTGCTGCTCTGCCGTTACCGTCAGGCCATGGCGGCGTTGAAAGAAGCCGAGCATGGCCTCCACGGCCGCGTCGCTCTGCTCGGTGTAGCCGTACACCGGATGCGCCGCCCGCTCCGTCAGCGCCTGAACGATCTCGTCCGCGCAGCGGAAGTCCATGTCCGCCACCCACATGGGCAGCAGGTCGGCGCCCTCCCGGCGGCGCAGCGCGTCCCATTTTTCACAGTTGGTTCCCAGACGGTTCACCGGCGTGTCAAAAAAAGAATGATCGTACTTCATTTTCCGGCTTCTCCTTTGTTTTGGGTAGTTTGATCAGGCCAGACCGTTTCCACAGGCCGGGCGCAGCGCAGCACCCAATAGCCGCCTTTTTTGGTCACGGTCTCCACCTGACCGAACAGGGTTTTGAGGTAGCTGACGGCGGACTCTGCGCCCTGCTGCTTGCGGATCACCAGCCACAGTGCGCCGTCTGGCGCAAGGCGGCGCGCTCCCTCGGCGAACATGGCGTAGATCACGCTTTTTCCCGCTCGAATGGGGGGATTCTGCAAGATCCAGTCATAGCGCCGAAAGGGAATCGACGCATAGCCGTCGCTCTGCATCACCTGCGCCTGTACGCCGCTGTGCTGGGCGTTGCGGCGGCTCAGCTCCACCGCCCGCTCGTTGACGTCGCTCATCGTGACCGACAGGCCCGGATAGCGCCTGCCCAGCGTCACGCCGATGACCCCGTAGCCGCAGCCCAGATCCAGCAGACTGCCGGAAAGCTCCTCTGGCAGAGCGTTCAGCAGAATTTCCGTGCCCTTGTCGATCTCCGTGCGGGAAAAAACGCCGCTGTCCGTCTCAAAGACGAGCTTTTCTCCCCGCCAGAGGAAATCCACCTGCCCGGGCTTGTGAGCGCTGGCAGGAGTTTGGGTGTAATAATGGTCAGGCATTTTCGTTCCTTTCTGATTGTTCTGACGGTTCCGGCTGTTCCGGCTCTTCGGGCCCGGCCAGCCCCGCTTCCTGCCGCAGGGCGACCAGCTCCTCTTCCGTCAGCTCCCGGTACTGGCCCGGCGGCAGCTCGTCCGGCAGCCGAAGCGCACCGAAGGTCAGACGGCTCAGGGCCGTGACCTCGTGCCCCAGCGCGCCGAACATCCGCTTGATCTGGTGAAATTTTCCTTCCCGCACCTGCACGCGGGCGCGGCTTTCCTCTTCCCCGGCGGAGAGGATCTCCATCCGGGCAGGCAGGGCAGTGAAATCCGACAGGGCGATCCCCCGCTCAAAGGCCTGGCTGTCGGCGGCGGTCAGCCGTCCCGTAACGGCGGCCTCGTAGGTTTTCCACACATGGCGCTTGGGGCTCAGCAGCCGGTGCGCCAGCTCGCCGTCGTTGGTCAAGAGCAGCAGACCGGTGGTGTCCTTGTCCAGCCGCCCGACGGGCAGCACCTTGCGCCGGGCGCAGCTTTCGGGCAGCAGCTGCATCACCGTGGGGGCCCGGCTGTCCCGGGCGGCGGTCAGCAGCCCGGCGGGCTTATGCAGCATCAAATATTGAAAGCGCTTTTCTTCCACGGTCTGCCCCATCAGCTCCACCCGGTCGTTCGGCTTCAGATGAAAGCCGCCGTCCCGGACGGGTTCGCCGTTGACCCGCACCGCGCCGGAGCGCAGCAGCCGGGCCGCTTCGCTGCGGGTTCGTTCCCCGCTCTGGGCCAGATAACGATCCAGCCGCATGGCTCAGGCGTCCGCGCTTCGGTCGGAAGCGCCACTTTCTTCAGTCTTGGCTTCGTTTTCCGCCCGCACCCAATCCGGAACAATGGCCTTGGGCAGGGTCGGGTCTTCCTCCGCAGGCTGACCGCTGCGGGGAGCGGTATGCCGGGGCTCCCGCACGGCAAAGGCGGCGGTCAGGATGCGCCGGGCCGGAAGCAGAGGCATATAGGTCAGCAGGAAGGTCAGAGTCAGCGGCAGCAGGGTTTCAAGCGTATCCGGGCCGAGCTGGATCCGTCCGTTCCACGTCATGGTCAGCACCAGCTGCTGGGTCAGATTCAGGAAGGTATCCTTCAGCTGCAAACCGGCGATCCACAGGAAGGGAACGCACAGCAGCAGATTGCACAGCGCGGTTCCCAGCTGCGCGAAGCGGCGGCCCCGCAGGCGGCGGCGGATCTCCCGGCGGAAGGAACGGTCATCCCGGCTGGCTGCTGCCCAGATATAGCGGGTGGCGCTGTTGCGCACCGCGCCGTACAGCAGGATCAGCAACCCCAGCCCCACCAGCGCCAGCACGGCGTACAGGCCCTCCACATACGCGCCCTCCACCGTTTCCAGCGGCAGGTGGCCGAACAGCGTGCGGAAGAAATTGACGACGGCATACCGGGCGGCGGAAACGTTCCGGCCCAGCTCCTTCAGGCCGTCCAGCAGACCCTTGACGGTGTATTCTTCCTTCAGATACCAGCCCCATACGCCCAGCCCGGCCAGCGGGATGGCCCACTTGAGCACGCTCAAGGCGTGGCGCAGGCTTTCCGCCAGCTTTTCGCCGTACTGGCGAAGGCTCAGCGCCCGGTCAATGGAAAAATCCCGGGTGCAGGGCCGCTGCACCAGCGCGTCCGCAAAGGAGAAGCGCAGGGGCAGCACCAGAAAGATCATCATCACCGGCGAAATCACCCACAGCCACCGCCAGGGGGAACCCGCCGGGAAAACGAACAGCGCCGCCAGCGGAGCCAGCGCCGCAGCCCGGATCAGCAGCGCGATCAGGCAGTATAGAAACACGCGCACATAAAACAGAACGACATTTTGCTTTTTTTGCATCAGGCAGCCATCCTTCCTTGCCTTTGGAGCCGGATGGCCGAAAAGGCCGAAGCGGCTCAGGGGGATCGGGACACAAAATCCCTTATCTTATATTATAAAGCATCCGCAGGGGCCTTGCAAGCCCGGACGGAGGGCTTCCCGTCCCTCCGGGGGCGGCAGGTTTTTCCAGCCGGGACCGCCCATTATTTTCCGTTATTGCCCCCGGAAAAAATATTTATCGCAATCGTTTGCTCTTTCCTTTTTCCGTCACTTTACATGGATTTTACAATGTGTTATAATGCACCTACCACAAGGGACCGAAAAACAGTTCCATGGAATATTGTAAGGAGGAACATCCATACCATGAAAAAGACTTTGTCTATCGTTCTGGCGCTGGTCATGGTGCTGAGCCTGTGCAGCTTTGCTTCCGCAGAGGACTACTCCGGCTATACCATCCGCATCTACTCCAACTCCAACTCCACCGAGCGCACCAACTGGCTGATCAACGAGGCCAAGAACGCCGGCTTCACCATCAGCATTGACGACAACTCCGTCATCTCCGGCGACACCGCCGCCATCCAGGCTGCCAACGAGAACAAGGACGGCGACATCCTGTTCGGCCTGAACGAGACCCGCTGGTCTCAGGTCATCAACGGCACCTACGAGAACCTGTCCATCATGGACTGGAACCCCGACTGGGCCGAAGAAGTGGGCGAGTACAAGTATGACGGCAAGGCCTACGGTCTGGTCATCCAGAACGTGCTGATGCTGTACCGCAACGACGAGCTGGGCACCAACGGCACCGAGCTGCACTTCGACCACTGGGCCGACGTGGTGAACTCCGGCTACACCTGGTACCGTCAGAACAAGGTCGGCGGCACCACCAACGCCAACATCAACAGCGCCATGCTGTATCCCTTCACCGATCCTACCAGCCCTGCCGGCGGCATCACCGTGGAAGGCTGGAAGACCCTGTGGGCCTACTGCGCCGGCGGCAAGAGCGGCGGCGATGATTACAAGTACGGCTTCACGCCCCTGAACCGCGGCGACGTGCAGGTTTCTTCCTTCTACTCCTCTTCTCTGTACGGCAAGATCGACGAAGCCGCCGCTGAGAGCGAGCATCCTCTGAAGGGCACCCTGCAGCCTGAAAACTGGGCGCTGGTGGACATCGCCGACGGCACCTACTACATCGCCGAGTATCTGGGCATCCTGAACCGCGAAGGCCGCACCGAAGAAGAAACCAAGGCCGTGACCGCTTTCGCCGACTGGTTCGGCTCTGCCGAAGTGCAGGCTGCCTGGAGCGACGAGTTCGACTCCTTCCCCTGCAACCAGGTTGCCGCCAAGGAAATCTATGGCGAAGACATCCCCGCCATCTACCAGATCAAGAACTTCGCCCTGACCAAGGTCGAAGGCACCGACATGACCTACGCCGAGTATGTGGCCGCCCACTCCGCCGAGTGGACCAACATCATGACCAACCTCGGCTTCTACTGGGCCGACGCTTCTCAGGCTCCCTCCGAACCCGACTGGGATAACCTGCAGTGGGACACCCTGACCCAGAAGGCTGCCGAGTGATCTGCTGATTACAATTCAGTTCCAATGGGGGAACCCGTCCATGGCGGGTTCCCCCAACGGCCATATACCAAAAAACGCGGGGAAAGCCTTTCCCGCACCCCGGGCGCGTCGGAAGGTTTTCCCTGCGTTTTTTCCTGTTTTCACAGTTTGAAACAAGTACTGCATCAAGGAGTGATTTTCCCCATGATCGAACTGAAGGACATTATCGTCAAATTCGGTGATTTTGAAGCGCTGCACAACATCAACGTGGACGTGAAGGAAGGCGAATTTTTCACCTTCCTGGGCCCGTCCGGCTGCGGCAAGACCACCACACTGCGCACCATCACCGGCTTCATCGAGCCGGTCAGCGGCACGGTGAGCGTCAACGACAAGGACATTACCCGGGTACCGATCGAAAAGCGGAATATCGGCATCGTGTTCCAGAGCTACGCCCTGTTCCCCTCCATGACGGTGTACGACAACATCGCCTTCGGCCTGAAAATTCAGAAATTGAGCAAGACCGAGATCGACCAGAAGGTGCGGGACATCGCCCGGAAGGTAGACCTTTCCGACGAGCAGCTGAAAAAAGCCGTCAGCCAGCTCTCCGGCGGCCAGCAGCAGCGCGTGGCCATCGCCCGCGCGCTGGTGACGGGCCCCTCCATCATCTGCATGGATGAACCCCTGTCCAATCTGGACGCCAAGCTGCGGGTGCAGCTGCGCAACGAGCTGAAAAAGATGCAGCGGGATTTCGGCATCACCACCATCTACGTCACCCACGATCAGGAGGAAGCCCTGACCCTGTCCGACCGCATCGCCGTATTCAACAAGGGCTACATCGAGCAGATCGGTACGCCCAATGAGATCTACAATCACTCCAAGACCGAGTTCGTCTGCAACTTCATCGGCGACATCAACCGTCTGGAAGAGACCATCTGCGGCGAAATGAAGCTGCCGGAAACCCGGCATCACTTCGTCCGGCTGGAGCGCCTGCGGGTGAACCGGCCCAAGGACGAGGGCGAGCTGCAGTTGCAGGGCGTGATCGAAAGCCGGGAATACTACGGCCTGTACATCAAGTACTACATCCGCGTGGACGGACAGATCCTCAAGGCCATCGAAAAGAACGACGGCATCAACATCTACGAGCCGGGCGAGACCGTCACCGTGGGCATCCATCCGTCGGACGTCATGTCCTACGATGCGCCCGCCGAAGCGTAAGGGGGCGGAACCATGACAAAGAAAGCCTCATGGCTGAAGCCGGAGTACATCTGGAAGGTCTTCGGCATCGCCTTTTTCGTGTATCTGTTCTTCGGCTTCATGCTGCTGCCCTGCCTGAACACCATCACGCAGATTTTCACCGTCAAGGGCGCGGACGGCACCACCGACCCGCTGGCCGTGATCCGTTTCTTCTTCGCGGGCAATATGCCCAGCTATGTGTGGAACTCCCTGAAGCTGGCCATTTCGCTGGTTATCACGGTGAACTTCGTGGGCATCAGCATCGTGCTTCTGACCGAATATTTCGACATCAAGGGTGCGAAGGTGCTGCGGCTGGGCTACATGACCACGCTGATCTACTCCGGCGTGGCGCTGGTGACCGGCTACCTGTTCCTGTATGATTCCAACGGCATGCTGACCACCTGGCTGGCGAACGTGATCCCCGGCTTCAACAAGGACTGGTTCTCCGGGTTCCGGGCGGTGCTGTTCACCATGACCTTCGCCTGTACCTCCAACCATATGCTGTTCCTGCGCAACGCCATCCGCGGCATCGACTACAACACCGTGGAGGCGGCCCGCAATCTGGGCGCGAAGCCCTTCAAGGTGCTGATGAAGGTGGTATTCCCCACCCTGATCCCCACCCTGTTCAGCCTGACGGTCATGACCTTCATCACCGGCCTGTGCGCCATGAGTGCCCCTACCCTGCTGGGCTATGACTCCATCAATCCGGAGATCGTCCGGCTGGCCGGTTCCTCCGTGGCGGACGAAGCCTTCCCTCAGGCCCGCGCCGCGCTGCTGAGCATCATTCTGGCCATGTTCACCATCATCCTGCTGACCACCCTGTCCTCCTACGAGCGCAAGGGCCACTACCTGAGCGTGTCCAAGACCAAGGCCAAGCTGGTAAAGCAGAAGATCCAGAACCCGGTGGTGAACGTACTGGCGCACATCTACGCCTATGTGCTGTTCCTCATCTACATGACCCCCGTGGTGATGATCGTCCTGTTCGCGTTCCAGAACTACCCCGCCATCCGCGCCAAATCGCTGGACATGAACCAGTGGACGCTGATCAACTTCTTCGGCCAGCAGGACTATGAATTCCTGACCAACCGGGGCAAGCTGAAGACCCGCGTGGGCTCCATCTCCGGCCTGTTCGCCAACGCGGACACCGTGGGCGGCATCCGGCTCAGCTTCGTGCTTTCCGCCATTGCGGCCGCGCTGGCCTGCGTCATCGTGGTCGTAGCGGTGAATTACATCTTCAAAAACCGGAATAAAAAGCGCTCCATGGTGCTGGAATACAGTCTGCTGTTCCCCTGGCTGCTGCCCACCATCCTGATCTGCTATTCCTACCGCACCTATTTCAACTCCGACAGCGTATGGTATGTGTTCAACAACAACCTGTACTGGAAGGAGAACGTGCGGTTCCTGATTGTCATGGCCTACACGGTGGTGAAGCTGCCCTTCGCTCTGCGCATGATCAAGGCGGCCTTCTACGCCATCGACGAGGAACTGGAGGACGCGGCCCGGAATCTGGGGGCCAGTCCGCTGGTCACCTTCCTGAGAGTCAAGCTGCCTATCGTGCTGCCCAGCGTACTGGCGGTCTTCGCGCTGAACTTCAACGCCCTGTTCACCGAGTACGACATGAGCGCCACCTTCCATTCCAGCTACGGCAAAAGCTACGCCATGGTCATCCAGAACATGTGCGCCGAGGAAGGCCGGGACGGCTACAACGTGAACGCTTCCGGCCGCCGCTGCGCGTCAACGGTGTTCATCATGATCGTCAGCGGACTGATCCTGTATCTGGTATACGGCGTCGGCGCCCGCGATCTGGGCGACCGGCTGGCCATCAAGGAAAAGCGCCGCAAGCGCTGGGAGAAATTCTCCGGCCATTTCAAAAAAGAAAAGAAGATCGCCGCTTAAGGCGGGCAGATCAAAAGGGGAGGTGCATCTCTGCACCTCCCCTTTTTCATCCCCCCTTCTTCAGGAATTTTCCCCCTCCTCGGTTTTCAGAAATTTACGCATCATATAGCCGGTGAACTGCAGATAGGCCACCTTCCACCATTCCAGGCTGGTCTTTTCCCGGACGGCGACCCGCTGGCCCAGCGGCACCTTGGCCAGAACCGCCGCCTTCAGCGAGGGCTTTTTGCGGAGATTCACCGTGCTGCCGCTTTCCGCCGTTACCTGCGCGCAGGTCTCGCCCTGCTCCGGCTCGGCGGGGGAGTAGTCAACGGCTTTCAGATACCCGGCCCACTGCCAGCGGGAGAGCCGATCGTCAATCCGCACCTTGGGCGGGGTGGCATTGATGATCTGAAGCGGGTCTACGCTGGCAACCAGCCCGATATGATAGAAATCCTCGGTCAGATTCGGATCGTAATACGCGCCGCCGGGCTTGTATTCGGCCTTCATCCGGCTCAGGTCGGAGCGGCTTTTAAAGATCGCCATGCCCGGCTCCAGACGGGTGGAGGCGGTCACGCGCTTCATCTCCCGGCAGTAGATTCGGGCAATCCGGTTGGAACCGTGGTAGATGCGCTCGCCAAACTGTCGGTAGGCGTACACAAACGCACCGGAGCAGTCGATCCCCTTGGCGTTGCTAGTGCCGGGGCTGACATAGGGCCAGCCCATCATGGTGCGAAATACCTGGATCAGCTTCTGGGCGGGGATCACGGAGCCTCACATCCCGCCTGGTCCGCGTAGTGGGCATAGGTACGCAGGACGAAATGCCGGGGGCGGCCTACCGGGTTGTTTGCCTCTTCGGGCAGAATGAACCGGATGGGCGGGGCGTCCACGGCGTGAGCAGCGCCGTCGTGGTGGGCGGGCAGGGTAAGGGCGCGAAACCCGCGCAGCTCCTCCGCCCCTCCTTCCATCACCTCGTGGGCGCTCAGGCCCACGAAGACCCTCCGCCCCGGACAAACGTTCTGCACGGTCATGGCGACGTCCAGCATCCGGCCTTCGCTGTCGGGCAGGGCTTCGGTAACGCGGACGCTTTTGACGGATTCGCAGGGTTCAAAATAAAGATGAGTTTCTCCAGCGGGCGTTTCCCCGGTGCAGCGGCCGATACGTACGGCCGCGCCCTCTCCCATCACCGCGCCGACGGGCTGAAAATGCAGATCATTCATGGAATCTCTTCCTCCTGAAAATCAAAGGTCAGGCACGCCGGAAAAAGCGGCGTTCCATTGCCAGCCTATGCGCGGCGGACGGAAGGGTGCGGCATAAACCGGTCTGCCGGGCGCATAGTCTGCCCCAAAGGGGGAAGAGATCATGACGGAACTTCATCAGAAATTGCTGCTGCTGCGCCCCATGCGGACGGGGGTCAGCGGCTTTGCCCGGATGCAGTGGGAGCGGGGACAGGCATGGGTGCAGCTGAACGTCCGGGGCGCGCCCAGCGAGGGGATCCGTGCGTTCTGGTATTCCAGCGGCGGCGAGGCCCGGGAGCTGGGAACCTGCGCCGCCAACGCCCGGGGAGAAGCCTCGCTGGAAGGCCCCGCTCCCGGCGACCGTTACGCGCCGGAACGGCTGCAGGCGCTGATCGTGGTGGAAAATAACGCCGCGCCCCGGCCGCTGCTCATCGGCCTGTGTACCGAAACCAGCGCCGGAAGCCTGCTGGATGCGAAAAACGCCTCCCTGTCCCTGTGCGACAAGCTGGCACGGGCGGCGGCCAAACGCCGGGAGCCGGTCGGGCCGAAGTCGACGGACGCTCCCGTACAGCGAAAGGAAACGACGGGGAGCAGCGCGAGGGAAGCCGCCCAAGCGCCGCTTTCCTCGCCCAATGCGCCCTCCAGACCTGTTTCCGTCCCAACTCCGGCGCGGGAAAAAGCCCTTCCGCGGGAAATTTTTCTTCCGGCGCTGGACCCTGCGCCCTATGTACAGGCCATGGAGCGGCCCACGGAAGCCGCGCTGCCGCCCGTCCGGCAGGAAAACCCTGCGCCGGCTTCCGCCGCGCCTCCCCCGCAGCCGGAGCCTGGCAAAGCAAAAAAGCCGCCCTGCACGGGCGTACCCGTGGGACGGCTTCCCAGTCTGGAATGGCCGAAAGCGTTTCGATCGCTTCGGGAGTATTTTGTCAAATGCCCGCCGGACACGCCCTTCGACTGGCCGGGCTGGCGGTTCGTGCGGGTGTCCCGGCAGGGGGACGGGCTGTGGATCGGCCGTCAGGCCAGAGGCAGCCGGGTCTATCGGGTGGCCTACGCCATGCGGGGCGCGCCGCCCCGGGATGATCCCCGGCCCTATCAGCCGGTGCGCGGCAGGGACGGAGCGGTCTACCGGGTGCTGGTGCAGCGGGCGTAAAGCAATACCGCGCCAGCGCATTTGTGACTCATTCCGCCTGATGGGACAGGATCCAGTCGCACAGCTCCTGGGGGCTGCGGAACAGGTGTCTGGCCCCGGCGTTCTTCAGGTGTTCCTCCGAGCGGAAGCCCCATAGCACGGCGGCGCAGTCCACGCCCGCGTTGCGGGCCGTCTGCACGTCCACGTCACTGTCGCCCACATACAGGGTCTGGTCTTTGGCGCTGCCGAATTCCTGCATCACATGCAGCACCGTATCCGGCTCCGGCTTGCGGCGGATGCCCTCCCGCTCGCCCACGGCCAGCGGAATGGTGGGAAAATAGTACCGGCACAGGGCCTTGACGTTGGGGTCGTTCTTGTTGGAAACCACCGCCAGCTTGAGGCCCTTTTCCTGCAGCGCGTCAATCAGCTCGGGAATGCCCGGATAGGGCGCGGTGGTGTCGTTATTGTGGAGAAAATAATACCGTTTGAACGCCTGAAGCGCCATTTCGTAGGCCTCCGGGTCTGCATCGCATTCCGGCGGCAGCGCCCGGCGGATCAGCATCCCGATGCCGTTGCCCACGAAGCCCTTCACGTCCTCCATGGTGTGCTCCGGGTAGCCGCACTCCCGCAATGCCTGATTGGTGGCGTTGGTCAGATCCTCCAGCGTATTCAGCAGCGTTCCGTCCAGATCAAAGATCACCGTGGAATAGCTCTTCATCAGAACATCCCTTTCTGCCCGGCGTTTCATGACAAAAGCCCGGGCGTGCCCGAGCTTCCAGAGTGCCAAAAAAGTGGAGGTGCAGGAGACACTGCCTCCTGCCGGGGTTATAGGGGCAGAGCCCCTAACCCTTGTGCCGCAGCACTTTTTCCGCAAACCAGCGAAGCGCTGTTTGCGGGCGCTGACGGCCAACTCGAGGTTTTTCGACAGGCTGAAAGCCCGGGCGTGCCCGAGCTTTGTCCATTCTTCCAACGGGCAGATATACATTCTCCGTTTTCGGGAAAAATCCTGCCTTGTTTTTTCTTATGCGGGAAAGCCGCCGTCCACGCCCAGCGTTTGGCCGGTGACAAAGGCGGCCTCCCGGCTCTGCCGGTAGAAGAAGGCTGTCTGCCAGCCCGCCTGCCGGAAGGCCCGCACGCAGGCCGCGCCGATGCCCCGGCTTCCTCCGGTGATCAGCGCCGTTTTCATGCGGACGCGCCCGCCTTCCGGGCTTCGGCCGCTACGCCTGGCTTGGGCTCGTGGAACTCGCAGCCCTCGTTATAATAGACCTTCTCCGGCGGCTGCTCCAGTTCGTAGGGATTGGTCAGACAGTGCTTCATCACAGCAAAGAGCTTGGCATAAATCGCGCCGCTGCACACGCGCTCGTCAGCGGTGATGCCGATGGGCAGGATGCACTTGCGGCTGATCTCGCCCTTCATATCCGGCTGATTGCTCCGCTGGGGCGTGCCCATGGAGAAAAACAGGCTGGTATTGCCGAAGTTGTAGATGTGGTGGTA
>CAKUCE010000015.1 GCA_934643535.1 uncultured Clostridia bacterium
CCGCTCAGCACAGCGTAGCGCAGAACCGCGGCACCGGCTGGCTGGGCTGGACGGAGCTTCCCTATAATCAGAAAGAAATCGTAGAAAAAATCGAAACCGTGGCCGCCCGCGTGCGCAATGAGTTCGACGCTTTCGTGGTGCTTGGCATCGGCGGCAGCGCCCTTGGCCCCATCGCCATTCAGCAGGCCCTGAATCATCTTCATTACAACGAACTGCCCGCCGAGAAGCGCGGCGGTCCCCGTCTGTATGTGGAAGACAACATTGACCCCGAGCGCATGGCCGCTCTGATGGATGTGATCGACGTGAAGCACACCTGTTTCAACGTCATCACCAAGTCCGGCGCTACTGCCGAGACTATGAGCCAGTACCTGATCGTTTCCGAAATGCTCAAGCGGGAAGTGGGCGAAGGCTGGGAGAAGCACATCATCGCCACGACCGACCACGAGAAGGGCAACCTGATCAAGCTGGCCAAGGAGCATGGATTTGAGCTGTTCTATATTCCTTCCAGCGTGGGCGGACGTTTCAGCGAGCTGAGCCCGGTGGGTCTGCTGCCCGCAGCCGTGTGCGGTATCGACATCCGCGAAATGCTGGAAGGCGCCGCCGCCATGGACAAGCGCTGCCAGAGCGACGACGTATGGAAGAACCCCGCCCTGCTGGAAGCGGTGCTGCAGTATATCGCCATGCAGGATATGGAAGCCAACATTCAGGTGGTCATGCCCTATGCGGACAGCCTGAAGTACATGGCCGACTGGTTCTGCCAGCTGTGGGCGGAGAGCCTCGGCAAGAACGTGACCCGCAAGGGCATGGCCGTGAACGTGGGTCAGACCCCCACCAAGGCGCTGGGCGTGACCGATCAGCACAGCCAGCTGCAGCTCTACACCGAAGGCCCCTACGACAAGGTCATCACCTTCCTGAAGGTAGGCCGGTTCCGCAACGAGTACGAGATCAGCCATGGCTGTGAAGAGTTCCCGGATGTAGCTTTCCTGGGCGGCAAGACCCTGAACGCCCTGATCGACGCAGAGCGGCGCGGCACCGAGTACGCCCTGTATCGCGCCGGCCGCATGAGCCAGACCATTACCCTGCCTGAGGTGAATCCCTACACCATCGGCCAGCTGCTGTTCTTCTTTGAAATGGCCACGGCTTATGCAGGCGAGCTGCTGGATGTGGATGCGTTCAATCAGCCCGGCGTGGAAGGCAGTAAGATTGCCAGCTATGCGGTTCTGGGCAATACCGCCGAAAAGTATGCCAAGAAGGCGGAAGAAATGAAGGGCCGTCCCGCCAGCCGTAAGGAATACGTGCTGTAAAGCAAAGTCTGTTCAAACACGCCGCAGGCCTCCCCTGCGGCGTGCTTTTCACATTCCCCCATTCTTTTCTTCGAAAGGAGACCCCCCGCCATGCAAAACGCTTCTTTCCCCCATACCGACCGAACGGTTTCACGCCTTGGCTTTGGCTGTATGCGCCTGCCCACCGTCGAAAACGGCGGCAAACGGGTCATCGACCGTCCGCAGGCCATCGCCATGCTGCGCCATGCCATCGACAGCGGCATCACCTACATTGACACGGCGTATCCCTACCACGACCGTGAAAGTGAAACCGTTGTGGGGCTTGCCCTTCAAGACGGTTACCGCGACCGCGTCACCCTGACCACCAAGCTGCCCCTATGGCTTTTGGAAACCAAAGCAGATATGGAGCGTTATCTGGATGAGCAGCTGACCAAGCTGAAAACCGATCATGTAGACTTCTATCTGCTCCATGCCATGGACAAGGAAGCGCTTGCCAAAATGCGGAAGCTGGACTATCCGGAATTTCTGGAAAAGGCTGTGAAGTCCGGCAAAGTACGCTATCCCGGCTTCAGCTTCCACGATGATTACAAAACCTTCGTGGAAATCCTGAACGACTACGAATGGAAGCTGGCGCAGGTGCAGATGAATGTGCTGGACGGCGACAATCAGGCCACCCTGCAGGGCATTCGTGACGCCGGTCAAAAGGGTGTGGGCATCGTCATCATGGAGCCGCTGCGCGGCGGCGCTCTGGCCCGTCCGCCCAAGGAAGCTGCGGAGCTGTACGAGTCTTTCCCGGAGAAGCGTTCCGCCGTGGAGTGGGCTTTCCGCTATCTGTACGATATGCCCGAGGTGGTCACCATCCTCAGCGGAATGAGCACCATGGAACAGTTGAACGATAATCTGCGCATTTTTGCCCATGCGGAAAAGAACTGCATAAATGATGCGGAAAAACAGCTGATCGCCGATGTGAAAGCTGCCTATCTCAGCCGCATGAAAACCGGCTGTACCGGCTGCCGCTATTGCCAGCCCTGTCCGCGGAATGTCCACATTCCCGATATTTTCCATGCGTGGGATCAGTCCCTTATGTTCGATCAGCCTCAGATGCTGAAAAACAACATGGTCCGCCGTCAGGAAAAAAAGGAGGATCCTTCCCAGTGTGTGGCCTGCGGCAAGTGCGAAAAAGCCTGCCCGCAGCACCTGCCCATCATTGAGCTGCTGAAGGAAGCCGATCAGGCGGTGAAAGCCTGATTGCATCGCATTCCAAAACACTATATAAAACGCCCCCGCTTCGTTCCTTTCGGAAGGAAGCGGGGGCTGTTTCGTATGCCTATTGGCAGGCTGCGTCCGCCGGAAGCTCTCTGTTTCGTCGTACGGCTGCCAGGTCTATACTCTGTTCAGGCCATTCGTTCGGCCAGCTTTTCACCGCCCAAAACGTGGAAATGAATGTGCTTGACTGTCTGGCAGGCATTTTCGCCGCAGTTATTGACAATGCGAT
The DNA here is from genome assembly GCA_934643535.1 of uncultured Clostridia bacterium. Taxonomy (GTDB): domain Bacteria; phylum Bacillota; class Clostridia; order Christensenellales; family Aristaeellaceae; genus Limiplasma. The sequence goes on from CAKUCE010000015.1 coordinate 2,779, forward strand.
AGCCGCCCTCTTCCAGTCCCAGCTCCTTGGCTACCTTGGCGCAGGTGCGCAGGCAGGCCGCCAGTTGATGATCGGTCAGATCGGCGTTATGAGCCACATCCGGGGTGTGCTGCTTGCTTACCACCAGCACGTGTACCGGGGCTTGGGGCGCAATGTCGTAAAAAGCATACGTATCCTCGTCTTCATATACCTTTTTGGAGGGAATTTCGCCCGCCATGATCCTGCAAAACAGACAATCCTGCATGTATAAAGCCTCCCTTATTCTCTGGTGAACGGAAAAGATCCATTTTCTTTCCGTTTTTTCATTCCACAAGCGTACCGCACATTCCTTCTTCGGTCAGCGATTCCAGACGTACATTCACGACCTGACCACTTTCGCCGCCCTCTACAAGCACATGAATATACTCGGGCGTATAGCCGGTCATGCTGCCATCCGGGGCCTGATCCTCCAAGAGCACCGGCACGTTCTTATCCAAAAAACGCTCCCGGTACTGCCGGGCCAGCTCGTCCCCCACGGCAATCAGCCGCCGCACCCGTTCCGCCTTGACCGTTTCGGGAATCTGCCCCTCCATGACGGCCGCAGGCGTTCCTTCCCGGGGACTGAAGGGGAAAACATGCAGCCTGGCAAAGCCGATCTCCCGACAGAATGCGATGGTTTCGGCAAATTCCTCTTCTGTTTCGCCGGGAAAGCCTACGATCACATCCGTAGTGAAAGCAGCCATCGGCCAAGCTGAGCGAAGGCGAGCCGCCGCCTGACGGAACTGCTCTGTGTTGTAGCAGCGCTTCATCCTCCGCAGGACCGTGTCGCTGCCACTTTGCAAGGCCAGATGAAACTGAGGGCATACCGGCGCACATTTCGAAAGCTCCTGCACGAACGCCTCCGTAGCTACCCGCGGTTCCAGCGAACCAAGCCGAATCCGGCTCACGCCCGGGACGCAGGCGGCTTTCACCGCTTCGGCCAATCCCGGTTTGCCGTCCAGATCGCGGCCATAGCTGGTCAGATGAATGCCGGTCAGCACCAGCTCCTGAAAACCGGCCTGTGCCAGCGCGGCCGCTTCTTCCGCGATGGCGGAAAGCGGTCGGGATCGAATGCCGCCACGGACGGAAGGAATGATGCAGTAGGTGCAATGGTTATCGCACCCTTCCTGAATCTTCATCACCGCCCGGGTGTGCCCCTCGTGGCTGCGAATGGACAGCGGCTCATAGGGAGCGTTCTCGATCCCCTCCACCGCCACCATCTGAATATTTTCTGCAATGGCCTGCTCCAAAAGCTCCACGACCCGTCCCCGGTACTGGGTGCCCAGGATCAGCCGCGCACCCGTCTCCCGAAGCTGTTCACCCATACGCTGAGCCAGACAGCCGGTCACGACCACTTCTGCCTGCGGATTGCGCCGGCGGCACCGGCGGATGAGCTGCAGGCTCTTTTTGTCACCCGTGCCGGTAACGGTGCAGGTATTGACCAGATAAACATCCGCCGGCAGACCGTTTGGCACGATGCGATAGCCATGCTGCTCAAAGGCTTCCAGCATGGCTTCGGTATCATATTGATTCACCTTGCAGCCCAGCGTAACGGCTGCGACGGTTTTCAGCATGGTTTTCCTTCCTCGCTTTGCTTTACATTTCTCCCATGGCCGTCCAGAGAGCGGCAAGAGCGCACAATCCCGCCGTCTCCGTGCGGAGGATTCGCGGGCCAAGCGTCACGCTCTGCGCGCCCAGCGCGGCAAGGCGCTGCTGTTCCGCTTCGTCGATGCCGCCCTCCGGCCCGATGACGATCAGCACCCGGCCGGGGACGCCGTTGAACTGGCGATATTCCCCGATCGCTTTGCTCAGCGGCAGCGCGTGTTCTTCCTCCCACGCCACCAGGATCAGATCAAACGGCTCTTCTTCCAGCCTTTTCAACGCCTTGTCAAACGAAACGGCTGCGCGCACCTCCGGCACATGCGCCCGTCCGCTCTGCTTGGCCGCTTCCAGCGCAATACGGGAAAGCCGTTCCTGCTTTTTAGGGTCGTTTTTCCCAAGCCGTGCCACACTGCGTAGCATCTCTACCGGCCAAATCTCCCACACGCCCAGTTCCGTGGCCTTCTGGGCGATCAGCTCCAGCTTGTCCGCTTTGGGCAGTCCCTGCCAGAGAACCGCCCGCGCGGGCGCTTCCGGCGAAGGACACAGGGCCGTGACGCGGGCCTTAGTTTCCTCGGCGGAGACCTCCGTCAGTACGGCGTCGTAGCGGTTTTCCCCATCGATCAGATGCACCGCCTCGCCGGGGCGAAGGCGAAGCACCTTCGAGGCATGGGCGCTTTCTTCTTTTCCAAGAGAAATTTCTTCTCCCACGCCGGAAATTCTTTCTTCCGTTACAAAGCGATGCATGAGTCAAGCCTCGTTTTTCAGGCAAAGCGCAACCCACTCGCCCTTTTCAATACGGTCAACCTGACGGTAACCCGCTTCTCTGGCGGCTTTTTGTACGTCCGCTTCCCGTTCCCGAATAATGCCGGAACAGATCAGCAGGCCGCCCTTCACCAGATGACGGGTCATAGGACCGGCCAGCATGCAGATCGCGTCGGCCACGATATTGGCCACGGCCACCTCGCAGGGCATGGCTTCGCTCTTACACAGGTCGCCTACCACCACGCGCACCTGTTTGGCCACGTGATTCAGTTCTACGTTTTCTTTAGCTACCTTCACCGCGTCCGGGTCGATATCGATAGCCAGCACATTCTGCGCTCCCAGCTTGGCCGCAGCAATGGCCAGAATGCCGCTGCCCGTGCCCACGTCCATCACCCGAAGGCCGGGCTTCAGGCAGCGTTCCAGCAGCTGCATACACATATTGGTGGTCTCATGTGTGCCGGTGCCAAAGGCCATGCCGGGATCCAGCTCGATCACCAGATCGCCGGGCTGACTGACGTATTTCTCCCACGTGGGCTTGACCACCAGATGAGAGCCGATGCGGAAGGGCTTGTAGTTCTTCTTCCATTCTTCGGCCCAGTCCTCGTCCTTGACGTCTTCTTCGTCCATGCGAAGGCTGCCCATTTCCACACCAAAGCTGTCCGTCCTGAGTGCCTCCAGCCGGGCTTTAAGCTTTTCCACCGTCTGCTGTTCGTGCTCGTCCCGGGCAAACCATCCCTTCACCAGCACATCCTCCGGCATATCCTCCAGCAGCTTTTTATCATACAGCTCCCAATAAACGCCCGGCTTATCCGGATCCGGCACATCCGCCCGATCCACGATCTCCGTACCGGCCGCGCCCAGTTCCATCATCAGCTCGCTCAAAAGATCCGCGCCGTCGGTGGTGGTATGCACAATGATTTCACGCCATTGCATGTTTCGCCATTCCTCCTCCTGGGAAGGGCGGCGTTATGCCGCATTTCCCTCCGTTGCCCTTTCTTCCAAAAAGACAAAATATTTCATGATTATCGTAATGCATTTCGCCTTTTTTTTCAAGGGAAAACGTAAAGAAAGCTGCCGTTGTTTCCCTGCGCTTTTTGTGCTATACTAAGGCGCATTTTTTCAGTCACCAATGACATAAGGAGGCGGCATCCCTGACTTACCACTTTGAACCTGCAAAGGCAGACGAGGTTTCAGTCGTTTTTTCCCTGTTTGTCCGGCGCGTTGCATGGATGAAAGAAAAGGGGATCCGCCAGTGGGACCAATACTATCTGGACGCCTATCCCCTCTCCTACTACCAACGGCAGCAGGAGAGGGGGCTGCTGTATGTTTTGAAGAAGGACGGTTGCATCGCCGGGGCGGCAGTATTGCTTTCGACCGATCATCGCTGGCCGGACGGAGAAAGCACTTCCGCTTTTTATCTGCACAATCTGGTTACCGATCCGGCTTCCAGCGGAGCGGGACGGGAGCTTCTCCGGGCGGCGGAAACACTGGCACGTCTGGAAAAGAAACGCTTTCTTCGGTTGGATTGCTCCATTTACAGTCAATTTCTCAATTTCTACTATGAAACCGCTGGATTTAAGCTGGTGGGCCGCTGCACGGACGGCCCCTATGAAGGAAATCGGCGGGAAAAATTCCTTGGCTGATGCGTTTTGTCCCTATGAATGCGCACCATCCTCTATTCTTTGTTTCAAAACAGCACCTCCGCAGGACGTTTTCCCCTGCGGAGGTGCTGTTTTTCTGCATTCGTTTAGTTGAACAAATCTCGGAGTTTATCCCGGAAGGACTTGTTTCCCTCATATTCCTTGCCGGTCATGCTCTCTTCCAGTTCCCGAAGAAGCGTTTTCTGCTTTTCTGTCAGCCGCTTGGGTGTTTCCACCACGACTGTCAGGATCAGGTCGCCCTTCACGCCGGTCTTCAGGCTGGCAATACCCTGTCCGCGAATACGGAACTGCGCGCCAGTCTGGGTTCCTTCAGGAATCCGCTGCTTCACGGGCTTCTCCAGCGTAGGCACGTCGATTTCCGCACCCAGAGCCGCCTGCGTAAAGCTGATCGGCATTTCCAGAAGCAGGTTGTTGCCGTCGCGCTTGAACAGCTTGTGCGGCTTCACCGTGACGGTGATATATAGATCGCCTGCCGGGCCGCCCCGCATACCGGGCTCGCCCTCGCCGCGCTTCACCAGACTCACACCGTCCTGAATACCGGCGGGAATGCGGATATTCAGCGTCCGCTTCCGGCGCACGTGACCCGAGCCATTGCAGGCCGTACACTTGTCTTTGATGATCTTGCCTTCGCCGCCGCAGGTGGGGCAGGTTCGGACAGTCACCATAAAGCCGCCGCCCGTGCGCACCTGACCGGAGCCTTTACAGGTCGGACAGGTCTGGGGCTGCGTACCGGGCTTTGCGCCCGTTCCGCCGCAGGTGTCGCAAAGCTCATTGCGGAAGAAGTCCACCTGCTTTTCGCAGCCAAAGGCCGCTTCCTCAAAGGTAATGGAGATTCGGTGCTGGAGATCGTTGCCCTGAACGGGGCCGTTCCGACGGCTGCCGCCGCCAAAACCGCCGCCAAAGAAAGTATCGAAGATACTTTCAAAGCCGCCCATACCGCCTTCGCCGCCGAACCCGTTAAAATCAAACCCGCCTGCGCCGCCGCCCATCTGGGGGCCGTCAAAGCCGAACTGATCGTAGCGTTTCCGCTTCTCCGGGTCGCTCAGAACCTCGTTGGCCTCGTTCAGCTCCTTGAAGCGTTCTTCGGCGCCCTTATCATCAGGGTGCAGATCGGGGTGGCATTCCTTGGCTTTTTTGCGATACGCCGATTTGATCTCCGCATCCGTGGCGTTCTTGGAAACGCCCAGAACCTCATAATAATCGCGCTTTGCCAAAAGCTCACCTACTTACATTCAATCAATCGTATAACAGCCGAAGAGGGTTTGGGGGCATAGCCCTCAAACCCCCGGTATGAAACACTTCATACCCTGAACGGCGTTCGGCTGTCCGGTCGCCGTTTCTTCGACCGATGGTTTCTTTCATCCGTTTCGCGCGGAGAGTGTCTGTCAAACCTTGCTATCTCCAATGCGAATCGGGGTCGAGGAGCACCGTCCCTCGTTACTTGACTTCAGCGTCCGCATCGATGGTGCCGTCGTCGTTGACCTGCGGGCCAGCGCCATTGCCAGCGTCAGCACCGGGCTGTCCGCCCTCCTGCTGATAGAGCTTGCCGAAGATGGCGTAGATCTTCTGGCTCATTTCTTCCATCTTGGACTTGATGGCCTCGGTGTCGCCGCCTTCCTTGACCTTCTTCAGTTCGTCGATCTCATGCTGGACGGTTTCCTTGTCCTCAGAAGAGAGCTTGTCGCCGTTTTCACGCAGCTGCTTCTCCATCTCGTAGACCATGGTATCGGCATGGTTGATGGTTTCGACTTCTTCCTTGTGCTTCTTGTCCTGCTCGGCGTACTGCTCGGCTTCCTTCACGCGCTGGTTGATCTCGTCTTCCGTCATGTTGGTGGAAGCGGTAATGGTGATCTTCTGCTCCTTGCCGGTGCCCTTGTCCTTGGCGGACACGTTCACAATGCCGTTACGGTCGATGTTGAAAGTGACCTCGATCTGAGGCACTCCGCGGGGAGCGGCGGGGATGCCGGTCAACTGGAAGCGTCCCAGCGTCTTGTTATCGTAAGCCATGGGGCGTTCGCCCTGCAGCACATGAATTTCCACAGCGGTCTGGCCGTCGGCGGCAGTAGAGAACACCTGACTCTTGGAGGTAGGAATGGTGGTGTTACGCTCGATCAGCTTGGTGAAGATGTGGCCTTCGGTCTCAAGGCCCAAGCTCAGGGGCGTCACGTCCAGCAGCAGAACATCCTTCACTTCGCCGCCCAGAACGCCAGCCTGAATGGCAGCGCCAACGGCTACGCACTCATCGGGGTTGATGCCCTTGAAGGGCTCCTTGCCGGTGCTCTTCTTCACGGCAGCCTGCACAGCAGGGATACGGGTAGAACCACCCACCAGAATGACCTTGTCGATCTGCGCGGCGGTCAGGCCGGCATCCTTCAGGGCCAGATTCACGGGGTCGATGGTCTTTTCCACCAGATCGTGGGTCAGTTCGTCGAACTTGGCACGGGTGATGGTAACATCCAGATGCTTCGGGCCGGTAGCGTCGCTGGTGATGAAGGGCAGGTTCACGTTGGTGGACATCACGCCGGACAGGTCGATCTTGGCCTTTTCGGCAGCTTCCTTCAAGCGCTGGTAGGCCATACGATCCTGCCGCAGGTCGATGCCATTTTCCTTCTTGAATTCATCGGCAATGTAGTTGATCAGACGCTCATCGAAGTCGTCGCCGCCCAGATGGGTGTCGCCGTTGGTAGCCAGCACTTCGAACACGCCATCTCCGATTTCCAGAATGGACACATCGAAGGTGCCGCCGCCCAGATCGTAAACCAGAATCTTCTGGCTGCCTTCCTTGTCAAGGCCATAAGCCAGAGACGCAGCGGTAGGCTCGTTGATGATACGCAGAACTTCCAGACCGGCGATACGACCGGCGTCCTTGGTGGCCTGACGCTGACTGTCGCTGAAATAGGCAGGCACGGTGATGACGGCCTGCGTAACGGTTTCGCCCAGATAGGCTTCCGCGTCGCTCTTCAGCTTCTGCAGGATCATGGCGCTGATTTCCTGAGGCGTGTAGGACTTGCCGTCGATGGTCACCTTGTGAGCGGTACCCATTTCACGCTTGATGGAGATCACGGTGCGGTCGGGGTTGGTGACGGCCTGACGCTTTGCGATCTGGCCCACCAGACGTTCGCCGTCCTTGGTGAAAGCAACCACAGAAGGAGTAGTGCGCGCACCTTCGGCATTAGGGATAACGGTAGGTTCGCCGCCTTCCATCACGGCGACGCAGCTGTTGGTCGTACCAAGGTCGATACCAATAATCTTAGACATAATCAAAATCCTCCCAAAACTTGTTGACTGTATGTAGTAAGTGGGACGAATCCCACGGGTTGTTAAATGAATGGTTTATTCGGGAACGACCTTCACCATGGCGTGGCGGAGAACCGTTCCTTCCAGTTGATAGCCCTTCTGGAACACCTCGCACACGGTGCCGGGTTCGCCGTCCTCAGGCGAGCCCTGCATCACGGCGTTTTCCAGATTGGGGTCAAAGGGCTGCCCCAGACGGTCGATGGAAGTGATGCCCCGCTTGGTGAACGCATCGCACATCTGGCGGTAGACCATTTCCACGCCCTCCTTCAACGCAGTGTCAGAGGGATTTTCCGCCGCAGCGATAGCTCGTTCCAAATTATCCAGAACTGGTAAAAGCGTCGTGGCAAAGCTCCGAGTGCCATCGTCGTAAGCTTCCTTTCGCACGTTCTGATTACGGCGGCGGAAGTTTTCAAAGTCAGCCTTGACCCGCTGAGCCAGATTCAGGTATTCCTCCTGCTTGGCCAACGCGGCAGTCAACGCTTCTGCAGCCTCCGCTTTCTGCGTATCCTCGGCGATTTCTTCTTTGGCAGCCTCCTGAGCCGCTTCTTCGTCGGATGCGGCTTCCACTTCTGCTTCCACGGTTTCCAGCGCTTCGTTTTCGCTGGCTTTTTCCATTTCGGCGGTCTGCTGCTCTTCCATATGCTCGCCGCGCTTCTTCTTCGACAATTCAGTCACTCCTTCTCTTTGCCTAACAGCTCGGTGAGCTGTTTACCCATGGCGTTCAGCACACTGAACACGTGGCCGTACTGCATACGCGTGGGGCCGATCACACCGATGGTTCCGTGGGTGTTGTCGCCCAAGCGGTAGGTGGCGGTCACCAGCGAACAGTCCGCAAGCTCGGGAATCCCGGTCTCCGGACCGATTCGCACGGTAAAGGCCATTTCGCTGTGATCTTCCAGAAGCTTCACCAGCTGATCCTTGGTTTCCAGTACGCTGAGGAAGTTTTTAGCTTTCTCCACGTCGTTATACTCCGGGAAATTCAGGATGTTGCTGGCACCGCCCAGCGCCAGACGGGATTTTCCGCCCTTGCCTTCCGCTGCGTCCATGAAATTCATGATTCCGGCGAAAAGCTCGCGGTTTTCCTGCATACCGCTCTGGATCTCCTTCAGCAACGTCTGCGCCTCGCTGAGCGTATGACCGTTCAGCTTTTCGGTCAGCATGCGGCTGATGGCATAGAGCGTGTCAGCGTCCATATCCTTGCCTACGTCCACCACTGTATCCCGCATAATGCCGCCGTCGGTCACGATGACCGCCAGCGCCGACACCGAGCTGACCGGCACCAGCTGCAGATTGCGGATCCGCAGCTCCGCTCCCTTGGGAGTGGTCACCAGCGCCGTATAATGAGTCAGGCCGGAAAGCACCTGCGCCGCGTGGCTGATGACGTCTTCCATCTGATGGGTGCGGTTGGAAAAATACTGGCAAACGCTGTCGGTATCATCGGCGGCGATCATACCGCGCTGAAGCAGCTGATCGACGTAAAGACGATACGCCTTGGCGCTGGGGATCCGTCCCGCGCTGACGTGCGGCTGATCCAGATAACCGAGTTCTTCCAAATCGCTCATTTCATTGCGGATGGTCGCGGAACTCAGGCCCATTTCGTACTTCTTGGAAATGGTGCGGCTGCCCACGGGGATCGCCGTCAGGATATAGTCGTCGATAATCGCCTGCAGGATGCGGAACTTTCTTGCGTCCATCATCATGCTGTCGCAGCCTCCTTTCACAAGGTTCCGTTTCCCGGTTCTTGTTAGCACTCATCATCATCGAGTGCTAACATGGCATATCATATTCCACTCCCATGGTTTTGTCAATAGGTTTTGCACTTTTTTTCGGGAATTTATGATTTGTTCATAAGTCGCTGAAAACCTTCTGTCATAAAGGATTGCGCCGGGCGAGACACTTTTCTTTCTCCGTCGCCCTTTCCTTCCGTCTTTCCCCCTTCTCCGTCGAAAATTCGCGTCTGCATCGCCCGCAAAAGCATTTTTCAGCGAAAAACTTTTCGACTTTTTCAAACGTCTCATATTTCAGAAGAAAAAATCTTCTCCTCTTTGAGGAATGAGAAAGGAGCCTTTTCGGATGAAAAAATACTTTCCGTTTCTTTGGCTGGCTTTGAGTCTGGGACTTGCAATAATGCCGGAGCCGGTCATCGCAGAAGAGAAGCCTCTCGCTGAAGCTTACGTTTCTCTTGCCGATCTCCGAAAGGAGGCGCTGCAGGGCTGGCAGGAGCGTTTTACCGTGGACGGCCGGGAGGTCGTTGTGAACGTCATGATCCCATGGATGCCCGAAGGGGATGCCTGCCCCATCCCGGAAATTGCGCCGGGAGAAATCAATCAGGATGAGTCCCTGATCGCCCGCTATGCCGGAAAGGGCAACGTCGTAGACATCAGCGCCAGCCGTCCCTATGTGGACGTTAACATCGACATCAACGGCACCACATGGTTCACAGATCAAAAATTCTTTTACGGCGTTGGACCGGGGTACCGTACCCAAACGGAACGCATCGAATACGGCTATCACCAGCCTCCCGCCGGTACGCCCGAGGGACTGGACATGACTTTTGATGCGTTTTATGCTTTTGCAGACGAACCCATCCGGGCATTTACCGGCTTATCGCTGGACGACTACTATTGGAGCGGCGACCTGTGCAGCGTCATCTGGCAGGTAAAGGAGAAAAAAGACGGACAACGCATCCCTGTGGAACCGATGACCCGAAGCGGCAGCTGGGCCATCTGGGGCTGGCAGATGTTCCACGGTATTCCGGCGCTGCCTTACGGCGACGGGCCTTATCCCCGGATGGTTTTCAATTATCGGAACGAGACCTGCTATAACTTCACCGTAGTGCCCTATCAGGAAACCCGTATGCTGGCCGAGGATGTTCCTCTGCTTTCCTTTGAAGCCATCAAACAGGCTCTGACCAGCCAGATCCTTTCCGGGCATTTATGGAGCATTGATGAAATGGAGTTTTGCTATATCGGCACTTCCGCCTCAGGGATGGACGGCAGTCGCTTTCTTTTGCAGCCCGTCTGGCGCATCAAGGGCGGATATACTGACGATCCCCATACGAACAAAGCAGTCCTGCCCTATCAGCCGTCCAATGCAAAGGAAGGTCGTCTGATGGTTCCGGAAGCCTATGGCGATTATTACTTTCATGCGCAGACCGGCGAAATGTTCCGCAGGCCCACGCAAAACGACAACGGCCACACCATGCCTGCCCTGAAAATCCTCCGCTGGGAAGACGTGATATAACAGAAAAAAGCTGCGAATCTCTTCGCAGCTTTTTGAATGATTGATTTCAGTCCACCGTCCGGGTGGCGATCACATCCACGCCGGTGCCGCACACATCGGGGCAGATCACATCGCCCATATGGACGGACGCATTCAGCTGCAGGCCGCCCAGAGCAGCCATGCAGTCAAAAATTTTCTCCTTGGGGATCGGGGTGCGGGTCTTCGCGCTGACGGGCGTTTTCCGGTTTTGCAGGGGAACGGCGGCCGTCACCATGCGGGTGGGGGCGGTGCATTCCTGTTTGGCGTATGTTTCGCCGCGTTTGCAGCTGTTGCCGCTGACCGACACCACCTGTCCGTTTTCCAGCACGACCTGCAGCCGGCAGCCTACCGGGCAGTTAATGCAAGTAATCTGCTGTTCCATGGTTCTTCCTCCTTATTCCTTCACGATGGAAACGGTCACGTCCGCGCCGGACAGGCCCTTGACCACTTCCGGTTTCAGGATCAGCTCAGCCATTTCGCCGGGAGTCAGAATGCGCTTCTTCTGTCTGATCAGTTCCTTGTCGCCGTCCATGACGCGGATATAAGCATTCTCGTAGACGCCGGAGGGCCGGAACATGATCTGCACATTTTCCGCCTCGCCGTCTGGGATCAGCAATTTCTGGGGCACAACGCCGCGAACGCCGTCGCCGTCCTTGACGGAAACGTACTTGCCGGTGCGCTTTTTGCCCTGCACATAAGCTGCCGCAGCCTTGCCGGCCTTGAAGCTCTCGGCGCTGACGAAGTCCACCAGATCGTGAACATGCAGCACGTTGCCGCAGGCAAAAATGCCTTCTTTGCTGGTTTGGAGCGTATCGTCTACCACCGCGCCGGAGGTCAGGCTGCTCATTTCCACATCCGCCTGACGGGTCAGTTCGTTTTCCGGCAGCAGACCCACGGACAGAAGCAGCGTGTCGCAGTCGAAGTGCTGCTCGGTGCCGGGAATGGGCTGGCGTTTCGCGTCCACCTCGGCCACGGTTACGCCGGTCAGGCGTTCCCTGCCCTGAATGTCGATCACCGTATGGCTCAGGAGCAGCGGGATATCATAGTCGTGCAGGCACTGAACGATATTGCGGTTCAGGCCGCTGGAATAAGGCATCAGCTCCACACAGGCCAGCACCTTGGCACCCTGCAGGGTCATGCGGCGGGCCATAATCAGACCGATGTCGCCGCTGCCCAGAATGACCACCCGCTTGCCGGGCATATAGCCTTCCAGATTGACAAACTTCTGCGCCGTACCGGCGGAATAAATGCCCGCACAGCGAGTGCCGGGGGTCGCCAGCGCGCCCCGGGGACGTTCCCGGCAGCCCATGGCCAGGATCAGCGCGCCCGCCTCAAAAAGCTGAACGCCCTTTTCCTTGCTGACAGCGGTGACAAAACGGTTTTCGTCGATGGACAGAACGGTGGTTCCGCAGCGAACCTCGATGCCCAACTCCTTCACCTTGTCGATATCCCGCTGAGCATATTCCGGGCCGGTCAACTCTTCCTTGAAGCGGTGAAGCCCGAAGCCGTTATGAATGCACTGGCGAAGGATGCCGCCCATATTGGCTTCCCGTTCCAGTACCAGAATATTATCAACCCCCGCCTCTTTGGCGGCGATGGCGGCGGCCATGCCCGCGGGGCCAGCGCCCACAACGAGGACGTCCACCTTTTCCACCTGATTTTTCAGTTCTTGACTCAGCATGTTATCTGTCCCCCTTCATGGCCTGTGCGACGGTGCCCACCAGCAGACGGCTTTCGCCGCCGCACTTGGTGATCTCCGTGGGATCAAGCCGCAGTTCCTCGGAGAGAATCTCCAGCACTCTGGGGCTGCAGAAACCGCCCTGACAGCGGCCCATGCCCGCACGGGTACGACGTTTCACACCGTCGATGGTGGTCGCACCAACCGGGCGGCGAATCGCGGCGCGAATTTCCGCCTCTGTGACCTGCTCGCAGCGGCACACCAGCGCGCCGTATTCGGGATCCTTCTTTACGATCTCCGCCCGCTCTTCCAGCGTCATGGCGTAGAAGGGTTTTTCCCGTTTGGGGGCGGGCTTCCACTCCTTCTTTTCGGCCAGATTGTTTTCCTCGGCGATCTGTCCCACCAGCATTTGGGCGATGGCGGGCGCTGCGCTCAAGCCTGGGCTTTCAATCCCGACGGTTTCATACGCTCCGGGAACGCCCTCCACCGCGCCGATAATGAAATCACCGTTCTCTTCGTGGGCGCGAATGCCAGCGAAGGTGGTGATCACAGTGCGAAGGTTCATGGCGGGCCAGGTCAGGCGGGATTTTTCGTTGACCATCTTCAGTGCTCCGGCAGTAGTGGCCACATCGTCCGTATCCGGCACATCCTCGGCGCTGGGACCAAGCAGAGTGTTGCCGTGAACCGTGGGGCTCACCAATACGCCCTTGCCCATCTTGGTGGGGCACTGGAACATGGTGTGTTCAAACAGAAGGGGCAGTTGGTGATCCAGCAGATAATACTCGCCTTTACGGGCAATGATATGCAGTTTCTTTTCGGACAGCTGATTATGCAGCTCGGCAGAATGCACGCCCGCGCAGTTCACGACCAGATCGGCTTCCAATACACCCTGACTGGTGGTCAGCCGGAAGCCCTTCCCAGTTTTTTCGATTTTCTCCACCCGGGTATTCATACGGAACTCCGCACCGTTCACCGCTGCGTGGTCCGCCAGCGCACAGGTCAGTTCATAGGGACTGGTCAGGCCGCTCATGGGTTCCAGCAGTGCGCAGACCACTTCGGGGTTGGTGTTGGGCTCCATCCGGAGGATTTCTTCCCGCTCAATGATCCGCTGAGCCTCTACGCCATTTTTCACTCCCTGCTCATACAGGGTCTCGATGGTCTTGCGCTCTTCCTCGCTGAACGCCAGCACCATAGCGCCAGGACGGCTGTAGGGCGCGTCCACTTCCGCGCACAGCGCCGGATACATGCCCGCGCCTTCCACGTTTAACCGTGCTTTCAGGGAACCGGGTTTCGCGTCGAAACCTGCGTGAACAATGCCACTGTTGGCCTTGCTGGCGCCGTGGGCCACATCCTCGCCGCCCTCCAGCACAGTTACTCTGGCTTCGTAGCGGGACAACAGCCGGGCAATCGCACAGCCCACCACACCTCCGCCGATGACGATGATCTGCTTGTCCAAAACAAACCCTCCAAATTCTGTTCCGCGCGACTCTGCGCGCTCTCTAAATTCTGCTTCTCTATCATAACACGAAATGGACAAAAATGACATATGGGGAGGTCGTTAAATTATTGACAAAATTCAAAACTTTTGCTTCTGCAGCTGTTTTCGGTTGAACAAAAACGAGGCGCATCCTGCGATACGCCCCGCTTGCAAACCTTTCTTCGTCAGCCCTCATCCCAGACGTTGGGAAGATAAATCTCCTCTTCCAGTCTCCAACGGATGTCGTCGCCATCATGCGGAACCAGCCACAGTCCCGTGTCCAGCACCTCCTGAGGTATTTCTCCAACCCCAAATAGCAGATACCAAAGATGATATTCCGTCCCCGTCTCCGTTTCCCGTGTCCAGAAATGCCCCTCGGTAGAGCAGTAAAACCCGTCTTCCAGCAATCGGAACGACGAAATTCCCTTGGAAACCAGTGAAAACGTGTCATGCTCCCTGCTTTTTGCCTGTTCCTGATCGTCGAACTGCAGATCCAGCACAATATAGGGAGCGGTATGAATGTTCCGCACCTCCATCACCCGCGCCAGATAGCCATTTTTCTCCATAACGGACAGTGGCCGAGCCGTCTCGAGATCAAGCGCCAGTTTCGGGATCTGATCCTTTCCGGTTAAAATCCGTCGGTCGGCAGGAGTGCGTTCCTTCCGGATTTTGCCCGTTGCGATATAGTAATCCAGCGCGCCGCGCTGAGGATCTTCTTCCAGCAGGCTGTCCGGCAGAACCAGTTGATCGCCGATCACGGCTATTTTGCCTTCTGCGATGGCTGCGCTCATGCGTTGCTGCTGCCGGGCGTATGCTTTTTCGCCGGAAGCCAGACATTCCTCCCGGTAAACCGGCGCTTCAAAGCGATACAGCTCCCAACGAATCCCCCAGTAAGATTCCGTTTCTCCGTCCTCACCTACGGGCAGATACCACTGATAGAACTCGCAGCTTTCCTCCACCGTTTCCCCAGGCAGAAGGAAGGTGCCTTCAGAGGTACAGCCATTCCGTTCTTCATGCCGCTGCGGGCTGGAAGCCGCCATATGGGCGGCGGCCATAGGGTCGGGCACCGGCTCCCAGACGATCAGGCCCGGTGCATCCTCCGTATTGGTCAGGTTCACGGTATATGTCATGGTATGTTCCGTTGCGGTCAGTTCCCATAAGAAATCTGCCTCCGTCATTTTCCCGGCCAGCTCATAGACCTGTCCCGCCGCCTCCTCCGGTTCTCCCGTTCCGAAAGCTTCCGCCGGCGCAGTCAAACTGGTCTCCGCAGGTGCCGGTGCCAGGATCGCTGCGGTTTCTTCCTGTTGTGCCAACGGATAAATCGTTTTATCCTTCATGGGCCTGTTCGTCAGCGTCAGAACCGCAAAACAAAGAACGATAACCAACGCCGCTCCTATCGCAAGAGCCGCCCCGCTTTTGACAGGAGACCGCGTTTTCCCTTTCTTCGCGTTCAGCAGCGCGTACCGCAGCTTTCGTTCCGTTTCCGGTCTTACAGTGAATTTTTCCTTCTGAGCACGGCAGAAGATTTCCCGGTCAAAGGCTTTCGTTTTCATCATCCTCCACCTCCTGTAATCGTTGTTTCAGCATTTCTCTGCCCCGTTTCAGCCGCATGGAAACCGTTGGACGGGTCAGGCGAAGGATCGAAGCAATTTCGAGGGTGGAAAAGCCCTCATAGTAATAAAGAATCAGCACCTGACCGTAGCGCGGCGGCAGTTCCGTTATCTCGGTATACAGGCTTCCTTCACTTTGCAGCGCCGTTCCTTCCGGTAAAAATTCCTGCGGCGTTTCCCGCTTGCCCCGGCGAAGCAGATCATAGCAGCAGCGCGCGGTGATTTTCATGGCCCATGGACGCAGCTTTTCTTTTTCCCGCAAGGCGGCGCCTTTCCGAAGCGCATGCTCCATGGCGGTCGATACTGCGTCCTCCGCGTCATGGCTGTTATGAACGATACTCAGGGCCAGCCGAAGCAGGTTGACCCGAAGCTCCCACAATGCCTCCCCCATTCGCTCCTGTTCCATCGTTTTCCCCCCGTCCTGTCATGACATGTATAGGACGCGCTGCAAACCCAAAATGTAACAAACCATGATCAAAAAATTTTTTCGGCATGAAAAGGCCTTTTCCAGTCGTTTCCATCATGGAAAAAGTCATTCGATTCGGAAGGAGTTTTTCCCTGTGAAAAGATGTTTTTTACTGGTTCTGTTTGTTCTTTTCGTTCTTACGGCGCATACCGGCCATGCCGAGGAAGGCTTCTATTATTACAATCCTTACGGAGGACGCTACTACCACATCCGTCCCGACTGCGCTTCCATAAAAGAAGAATGGCAGGCCAAAATGGAGCCTTTTCCGCCAGAAAGGCTCTCCGAAGAGCCATACAGTTCGCTGGAACGCTGCCAGCCTTGCTTCGATCCCCCAATGGAAACCGTTGTGCCGTATGTTCCATATGCTTCCCCCTATGATACCGCCGATCCAAATACACGTCTGGACACGGAAGGCTGCTACCGGGCCGGTGAATCTCTGACGCCTGGTTTATACTGTGTTACGCCAGGTTCAGGCTGCGATGGTATGCTGGAGATCACCGCGCCCTCCGCCGTTTTCCGCTACGAATTGAGCGATATGACCGGCTGTTCTTTTTATCTGGGAGAAAACATGTCCGTCTTCCTGCCGGAAAACGCCGTGCTAACCTGTCTGGAACCGAAGCCTCTTTTTCAAAGCATGGATGCCGTAGCGGTCGACCACGAACGTTATTTCACTTTCTGGCAGCTTCCCTGTTTTTCCTATCGCGTCTGGGCCCAGGAGGGCAAGCAGGCCTATTATATACTCTCCGGCATCGACGCTGAAACCGGCCTAAAGCCGCCCGTCCGGGTAGATCTGAAAGAGGGACAGGTGAAATTGCTGGAGCTGGAAAACAGCGCCAACACTTTCGTTGAGCTGGTAAATTGTGTCGTCCAGCCTTCGGAATCACGTGAAGGATGAGCGGCTTTTCCGTATAAAGGCAGTCTCTTCTTCCTTCCCATCGTTTGATCGAAACGCCTTTCTTTCTCCTTCACATTCAAAAGCGCCTCCGCGACGTGCAACGTTACGGAGGCGTTTTGCTAGCATTTGATCTCATACCGGATTTCTTTCATCACCAGATCGGTATTCCGCTTTCGGTAAGTCTTCTCGGCAGTCCGGATGCCGCCGCATTTTTCTGCCACCCGGCAGGAGGCGGCATTTTCAGCACTGACCCAGACGGTCACTTTCTCTGCGCCCTGACGGCGGGCATAGTCAAGCATGCCCTGCGCCATTTCCGTGGCATAACCCTGATTCCAGAAATCCGGGTGAACGCAGTAAGCCAGATCGTAGGTTTTTTCTTCCTCCAGAGGCAAAAAACTGCAAGTGCCGACGCGCTGTTCCGGGCGTTCTTTCAACACAGGAATCAGATAACAGCATTCCTCGTCGTCGCCCAGTTCTTCCAGCTCCCGGATGTATTCCGGGTCAGGTTCCAGCATGGGCTCATCCGGCAGGTATTTTCCCACCTCCGGGTCGTTCCAGATGCGGAAGGCCCACAGGGCGTCCTCTTTGGCAAAGCCGCGCAGCAGCAGACGCGGCGTTTCAATCGGGGGTATTTTCATCGTTCGTCCTGTTTCCTTCCCAGATAATTCGAGCGGCTTCATAAGCCAGGTACAGTCCCGCCACAGAGGGCACAAAGCTGACAGAACCAGGCGCTACCCGACCGGTAGCTTTGGTTTCGGCCTCGTCCTCCGGGGACGGCGCTGGGATTTTTGCTTTTTCTAACGAATAGACGCACCGAAGCGCCGGAACGCCCCGTTTGCGAAGCTGCTGCCGCATCACCCGGCACAGGCGGCAGTCCTTTGTTTCATACAGATCGCCGATCCGGATCTGCGTGGGATCCAGCCGGTTGCCCATGCCCATGCAGCTGACCAGCGGGATGCCCCGCCGGTAACAGGTTTCCGCCAGATGCAGTTTGGCCGAAACGGTGTCGATGGCGTCCAGCACCACCGTGCAGTCTTCCGGGATCTCCACCGGTTTTTCCGGCAGATAGAAAGCGTTGATCGTTGTGATTTCCATTCCCGGCGCAGCGTCCCGAAGGCGGGCCGCTACTACGTCCGTTTTCAGCAGCCCCACCGTGCTTTCCAACGCGGGCAGCTGCCGGTTCAGATTGGACGGCGCCACGGTATCGTTATCCACGATGGTCAGATGGCCGACGCCCAGCCGGGCCAGCGCCTCCGCCGCATAGCTGCCTACGCCGCCCAGCCCGAACAGCAGCACGTGCACGCCGCGAAGCCGTTTCATCTGCTCCGCGTTCAGCAGCAAGGCCGTCCGTTTCAGCCGTTCCTGTGCGATTTCCACCGTTTATCCCTCCACCCGGATCAGACTTTCCACCTGCGCGATGGCCGGGTCGATCTCCCGAACCGCCTGCTGCATGTCCCTTTCATAGGCGCGATGGGTAATAAACACCATGGGGATGCGCCCGTCCCGCTTTTCCCCCTTCTGCTGCATGGCGGCAATGCTGACTCCATGGTCGGCAAAGGTAGCCGCCACCCGGCTCAGCACGCCGGGCGCGTCAATGGCCATGGTACGCACATAGAAGGCGCAGCGCCAGTCGTCATTTTTTTGCAGGCCGTCGGCATTGGCCGGGTCGGTAATAAAGGTAGGATAGCAATGCACCGGCGTGGACGAAGCCCGCAGCAGGTCACTGACAATGGCGCTGGCGGTGGGCATATCCCCCGCGCCCCGGCCCATGAACATCATTTCGCCGCAGGCATGCCCCTGCAGATACACTGCGTTGAACGCGTCCGACACGTTGGCCATGGGATGGTTGTTCGGAATAAAGGTGGGATTGACGTGCGCTTCCACCCGCATGCCGTCCCGCTTGGCGATGGCCAGCAGCTTGAGCGTATAGCCCAGCTCCTGCCCGCAGCGGATGTCCTCCTGACTGACGCGGGTGATGCCCTCCACATGGATAAAATCAAAGGGGACATGCCCATGAAACGCCAGACTGGCCAGAATGCTCAGCTTGTAGGCCGCATCGTAGCCCTCCACGTCCGTAGAAGGATCCGGTTCCGCCAGTCCCAGCCGCTGAGCGTCCCGAAGC
>CAKUCE010000016.1 GCA_934643535.1 uncultured Clostridia bacterium
GTGGAGGGATGAGGCGTGGAACCGCCAGCATTACCAATGGGCGTCCACTTTGCGTAGAGATATAGTGTGCCTCCGCCGGAAATATACGGCATGAGATTCCTTGAAAAATTGAATTGATAATCACTACCATTCAAACCGGATTTAGCTGTATTGACATACCAGCCTTCAAATTTATACCCTGCTTTTGTCGGTCGTGCTGGTTCGGAAACTTTTGCATTGACGTTGTATTTTTCTGATTTTACTACATTTCCATCGCTTTCGAACACGATGGAGCGGTTCTTTATAATACAATGTTGATTATTAAAGTACCAATCTTCTCCATAATCAATATGTAATTTGGCTAATTCCCATGGGCCAAAAGTTTTGCTGTACTTTAAACTTCGATCTATGTTCAAGCCAACAACTTTAATTAATCCGACTTTTCCCCCAATAGTTGCTTCAGCTGTCACTCTTGCATCGCCGTGAAGCACACCGTCAACCGATCCTGTGCATGTTTCAGTTATAATAGAGGCTTCGATCATAGCATATAAGCCTGCTGTTGCTTCAAAAAAACGTATCGAGAATCCAGACCATCCCAAAACTATGTAAAGTGAAAGTTCTGGACCGAACTTAAATTTTCCTTGAATCCTACCTGTAGTAGGGGAAAAGTATTTTTCATTACTAAATGATATTCTTCCGTTTTGAAGCGTTACTGTATATGTCGATTCCATGGTCATTGAAATCGAAATAGTTCCGGTTGCTTCGGCAACCGCTTTCAAAGTTACGTATCCATTAATTGCACCCCCGACACTGAATGCAGGCAATGTACCAATGGTCTGAGTTTTTTTGCTTGGGTTGGTGCCAAATAACTGTTGCCTTTTTGCAAGAGGTATTTTTTCCCCATGTTTGTACTTCACATCGACAGTGCACGTCGAACTTATTGGCAGCGATTGCCTTACATATTTAACATCGGGTATGCGAAAAACACCCCACCACTGCCAGCCAATATCGTACTCCACTGTTGGTTTTTTAACTTCAACGCCAAGCGTGCCTGTTAAGGTCCAGTCACCAGATTCCAAGGACACCCTAAATTTTGCGCTGGACGAAGAGGAAGCCGAGGACGTAAAGCTCTCTAATTCAAAGCCCTCGTTTACCTCCATGTTTTTCCAGTCCAGAATCAGATCATCAGACCCGCTTACTTCAACAAAAACATCGCCCCATTGAGGCTGGGAAAAAGAAACGTTGACTTTTTCCCCGTTGGATGAAATGCTGCTGACGGTTTTTGCAAGTCCTGTAGGAAAACCGGATTGAGCGGGAAAATACAGAACCTGCCCCGTTTTAAGAAAACTGGCTTCGTTTTTTACGAACGTCACCCCGGTATCGGAAAGACCTTGATAGGCTTTTTTTGAAGACAAACCCGTCAGGTCGATAACACCGGAAGCAAAAACCGCCACGTTCGACAAATCGATCTTTTGATAATTTTGGGAAGCTGCGTACTGTAACGCAAAAGAGCCATGGTATGCCTTGATCGTTGGGCTTAAGCCGGCAAAAGCATCCGCAGCAATTTTAGTTACATTCGTATGGATTTGAATTGACTTTAAGCTGAGATTCGGTGCGAACGCATTGTGGCCAATGCCTACTACGGGAAATCCGCCTAAAGCTCCGGGAATTTTCAGGGATGTTTCCTCTGCATTGTCGTACCCAGCAATGTATGCAATGCCATCTTCAACCCAGTATGACCACTCGCCGGCATGCAGTAATCCGTCCGGTGTTTCAGGAACGGAGGTTGTTCCGTTCGTTGAGACGTTTTCTGCTGCTGCCGTCCGACAAAATGCCGCTTCCATTCCGCTGAGGAAGAGCACCAATGCCAGGATGAGTGAGATCGTCCGCTTCATTTGTTTCATGTTTTGGCCCTCCTTGGTATTTTCATTAGTTTAGCGATATGTGCTGAAGTTCGTGTTCGAGAGCGTACTGATAGATTGCAGTGCCTTGTGAACAGAGAATGATTGCGTCAGAAAATGTATTATCTCCAATGCTGGTCACTGTTTCCGGAATGCAGATCCATCTTAGAGCGTCACAGTGTTCAAATACGCTGTTTCCTATTGAGCGTACCGTATTTGGAATGGAGATCCTGGTTATGGACGAAGCGCCGTAAAACGCTTCGTCATTCAAACTTTGAAGTGCTGCTGGAAGTGTGAGAGATGTATCGGGACATTTTTCCACAATGACCGGCAAAGACAGGTCTTCGAAACCTTTGCAAGAAACTGTTATCACTGCCGAGCCTTCCCCGGCAGCATATAAAACTCCATTCTGATATACCGCGACCTGCTCATCGGAAGAAACGTAAGTAATTGGCTCGCAGGATGAGCGCGGAAAAGCGGCGGTCGGTAATGCCAGACGATCGTTTATACCCATCTTGATGGATTTTACAGAAAAACCCTTCGTTACGGGAACCATCGAAAGTGAGTCAGGAACGATAACGGATCCCGTACCCGACGCGGCTGATTGAATTCTTTGTTCAGCCTGCTCAGGCGAAAGATCTGGATGAATCAGATGCATAAGCGCACATAGGGCACTTATATGAGGAGCGGCCATGGAGGTACCCGTTTCATTGCTGTAACCGCCGCTTCTGGAGCAGCAGCTGATATTCGTTCCAAACGCATAAACGTCAACACTTGATCCATAGTTAGAATAAGAAGCTCTGTTGTATAAACCGTTGCTCCCCTCGGCCGATCCAACGACAATAACGCCTTTGGTATTAAGGTGAGCCGGACAAACCTCGGATGTATCACAGGAACTATTGCCCGCAGCGGCCACGACGGTTACGCCGGAAGAAACCGCTTCAAGAATTGCATCATCTAAAGCCGCTGACATAACGCCTGATTCCAAAGAGAGATTGATAACGGTTACGCCTTTTCCTTTGGCTTCTTTTACGGCGTTGACGACATTGGACATTTTGCCGGTGCCGCCGCTGTTCAGTACCCGAATCGGATAAATGTATACAGGTTTTCCATTGGTACAATCAGCAATAATGCCGGCAACATTGGTACCGTGACCAAAAAGATCGTTCAGGGAATCTTCATCTCCGTCAACATAATCATAGCCGCTGGAAAGCAGCTTTCCACTTATCAATGCGTGGGGAAAAACTCCCGAATCAATCACGGCTACGCTAGCGTCTCCGGTTCCCCACCTATCTGTATAGGCCATGTAATGACTAAAATTCATTTGTGAAGCGCCCCACGAGTGAAAGGCATAGGATGTTTCTGCTTTTTCACTCGGAATGCTGCTCGCGTGAACTTCACAGTCCTTTTCTGCATAGATAATGCCTTTGGTTTCCTGCAGGCTTTCTACGGCCTTTAGACATAAATATTCTGATGAGAAGAATAGAGTAAAACAGCTCGTTGGACCAGCGACAATGTAAGAAGGCGATAATTCGGTAAAATTGATCTGCCGGCCATCCGTCTTGCAGAGCAAAGCAAAAAGTTGTTTTGATGATATTTCCCGATCATCAAGGTCCTGGGTCTGCAACGCATGGCTCCCTTGATTGAGCAGAGCCACCATTTGTGCGTAGGAATGAAAATCCTCGGTGTATTGATAGGTTATAATATCCGTCTCGGCCAATACAAAGGTGGGCATTACTAATAAACTCAGGATAATAAGACATACCTTAGCGGCTAATTTACTGGACATAACGGATCACCACCTATACGGTAACGGATAAGGAGTGAACTCTAATGAATTGATTCAGAAAATCGAATCAGATACATCACAATTCATTATAAGTCCAAAGTTCCCTTTTTTCAATAACTTTTTATAAATTTCTATGACTTTTCTTGCCGGATGAATTATTTGAAGAACGCGAAAATAAACACTTTTTAAAGAAGAAAAAAGAAAGATAAGGATGTTTTCTTACCTTCTTCTGAATAACGTTAAGAATCCGTCCGTTTTTCAGCCGTCTTATGGGCAAACTGAAAGAGGCATGCTATGATAAACGGGCGTTTTTTCAGAGAACGTTGAAAGAGAAGGAGGAAAGATCCATGGCCCGTTCCAAGGAAGAGTCCAAAATGACGGCCGGACAGTGGCTGATGCATGTGCTTCATGGCGCGCTGATTGGCGTGGGGGCGATCCTGCCCGGAGTCAGCGGCGGCGTAATGTGCGTGCTGTTCGGTATCTATCAGCCTATGATGGCGCTTTTGTCCCATCCGGGTAAGGCTTTCCGGCAGT
Source organism: uncultured Clostridia bacterium (assembly GCA_934643535.1). Lineage (GTDB taxonomy): Bacteria > Bacillota > Clostridia > Christensenellales > Aristaeellaceae > Limiplasma. The sequence continues at coordinate 4,204 of CAKUCE010000016.1, forward strand.
ATTACCGGCTGTTTGTCCCTGTGCTGATCGGCTGCGCCATCGGATTTGTGGGCCTGTCAAAGGTGGTGGAACTGGCCTTCGGGGCGGATTCTGCCATTGTGACCTGCCTGTTTTTCGGTCTGATTCTGGGCACAATTCCTTCCCTTTGGCGGGAGGCGGGGCTGAAAGGCAGAGATTCCCGCTGCGGCTGGGCCTTCGGGCTGAGCTTTGTCCTTCTGCTGGGCTTGTTGAGCCTGTTCAAATTTTCTTCTGCGGCGGCGATCCAGCCCAGTCGCGGATGGTACTTCTTCTGCGGCGCGGTCTGGGGATTGAGCCTGGTTCTGCCGGGCCTTTCGTCGTCGTCCATCCTGATCTTCATGGGACTGTACGAGCCTATGACCGCAGGTATCGGCTCCATTGCTACGTGGGTGAAGGATGCGGTTGCTTTCTGGCTGAGAAAAGGAGAGGCGTTCCCGCCGCTTTCCCAGATTCAGTGGGGATGCATTCTGCCACTGCTATGCGGTATCCTGCTGACGGCACTGCTGACCGCCCGTTTTGTGAACCGCCTGCTGGAGACCCGCTATGCGCTGGTCTATCATGTGATTCTCGGAGTGGTGTGCGCGTCCACGCTGATGATCGTTCCCCTGCACTATGACAGCGTATCACAGGGAATCGCCTGCGCGGCCTGCGCGCTGGCCGGGTTTGCGGCTGCGCTGGCGCTGGACAGGTTTGGGGATGGCGTGAAGGAGAAGAACGGGATCTGAGGAATTACCGATTCGGTGGAAAGGCGGGCACAGGGCGTCTTTCCCGTTGTTCATCGCCGCTGTTTCTGAGCATGCTTCCTCATGGAACCAGCGCTCAACCAGGGAACCGGAAACGGTTCCTTTTTGATTTCGAAAAAGGGAGGGTTTTTCCTGAACAGTCAATATAAAAAAGGCGTGCTGGAGCTTTGCGTGCTGGCCATTCTGCACCGGGGCGACTGCTACGGATACGAAATTTCCAGTCAACTGGCCGGGCGCATGGAGCTGGCCGACGGCACCGTTTACCCCATCCTGCGCAAGCTGAAAAGCGACGGTCTGCTGGATACCTACCTGCAGGAGGAAAGCGGCGGCCCGCCCCGCAAGTATTACCGTCTCACCACGCTGGGACGGGAAAGCTACGCTGCCGAAAGGCGCGAATATCTGAACTTTGCCGATGCGGTACGAGAATTATTGGAGGGCGATTGTCATGACGAAGAATGAATTTCTGGTTTCCTTTCAGAAGGAACTGCAAAAGCGCCATATTCCTGTTTGGGAAGAGGTGCTTTCCGAATATGAACAGCACTTTGCTCTGAAGCAGGCCGACGGCTTCATCGAAGAGGAGATCGCCGCGAAGCTGGGCGCGCCTGCGGAGCTGGCGGCGCAGTTTGAAGCGGCGGACGAAGGCGATAAAACGGCCTCCAGACCCGCGGCTCACCTGATCCGCTTTGGAGTCGGAGCCATGGACGTGCTGGCCGCGCTGGGCCTGATCGTGCTGGCGGCTTGGCTGGCAGTCATGGCGGCCTTTACGGCGGTGTGCGCCGTGGCGGGCGTATGCCTGCTGGCCGGAGGAAATATCGCCGGTCTGCTGCCCGCCATGCCCCGCCTCTGCGCGGTGCTGGGCGGACTGATGCTGCTGGCGCTGTGCGGCCTCAGCGCCGTGGGCACGGTATACTACGCCGCGTTCCTTTGCCAGCTTTGCCGCGCCTATGGCCGTCAGCGGAGCAATGCGCTGGCCGCCGCCCGGAACCGGGCCGGTCTGCCCTCTCTGCCTCTGCATCCCCAGATCAAAAAGGAATGCCGGCTTCGCCTGCGCTCCGCGTCCGTGGTGCTGGTGATCCTCTTTGTGCTGTTTCTTGCCGCCTGTGTGATCGCGTCTGCGGTCAGCGCCGGCTCGCTGGAATTCTGGCATGCGTGGGGCTGGTTCGGGTATGGAGCTTGAGAGGAGGGACTGTCATGAAAGCCGTCGTATTGACCGGGGCCAGCTCGGGGATCGGGCTGGAAACGGCCCGGCTGCTGGTGCGGCAGGGCTGGCACGTGCTGGGCGTGGGGCGTGATGAACGGCGCTGCGCCGCCGCTCGGGAAAACCTTTTGGCGGATTCGCCGGAAGGGCGCGTTGATTTTTTCATCGGCGATCTGATGCAGCAGCGACAGGTGCGCCGGGTGGCTGAAGAAATCCGAACGGCGCTGGCAGCCTCCGGGGAGGAGCTGGCCGTGCTGATCCACAACGCAGGCTGTGCCCGGGGATGGTATATGACCACGGAAGAGGGCTACGAGCAGGTCTTCGCCCTGAATGTGCTGGCGGGGGTGCTGATGACCCGCGAGCTTCTTCCCCTGCTTGTGCAAAGCCATGGCCGGGTAATCTTTACCGGCAGCGAAAGTCACCGGGGCCTGCCGGTCTGCTGGGACGACGTGATGCTTTCCCGGCGCTATGGCCCGCTGCGGGCTTATCAGCAGTCCAAGCTCTGCGGCCTGCTTTTTGCAAGGGAGCTGAACCGGCGTTATCCTTCTCTGCACGCCTGCGCGGTGGATCCCGGACTGGTGCGCACGGAGATCGGCTTCAAGGATACCGGCGGGCTGGTGAGCTGGGTATGGAAGCAGCGCCGCCGCCACGCCATTTCCCCGGAAATTCCGGCCAAAACCTTTGCATGGCTGTGCAATCAGCCCGAGACGCCCTCCGCACTGTATTACTGTGATTTGAAGGAAAAGGCTTTCAGCCGTCAGGTCACGGACGAAAACGCCCGCCGGCTGTTTGCCCTGTGCGAGCGATTGTGCGGCATTACATTTCCTGAATGTGAGCCTGATATGAAACAGAATTTCAGGAAGGAAGCGGTCTCATGCGGGCAATGATTACCGGAGCGGCGGGCGGTCTGGGCCGGGTGATGGCGGCGGAATGTGCCCGCCGGGGATACGACCTGTTTCTGACCGATCTGACGGCCGAGCCGCTGGAATGTCTGAAAGAGGGACTGCGGCGGCGTTTCTCCGTGCAGATCGACGTTTTCCCCTGCGACCTGACCGACCCTTCTCAGGTCACGAAAATGTTTCAGTCCGTCGATCAGGCAGGATTCAGATTCGACCTTCTGCTGAATATCGCCGGATTGGACTACGAGGGCGGTTTCATGGACCGCACCGGCGAGGAGGTTACCCGCATCGTCCAGCTTAACGATGTTGCCGCCCTTCGGATCACCCATGACGTGATCTCCCGCCGCGTCCCCGGGGAAAAGCTGACGCTGGTGTTTGTCTCCAGCCTTGCGAGCATGTTTCCCATGCCGCTGAAGGCCACCTACGCGGCCTCCAAGCGCTTTCTCTTTGATTTTGCGCAGGCTCTCCGGGAGGAATGCCGGGGCCGGAACATTCAGGTCATGGCCCTTTGTCCCGGCGGACTGACCACCAACCCCACCGTGATGGAGGCGATCGCCGCTCAGGGCTTCTGGGGAGACGCAACCACCAATCCGCTGGAGACCGTGGCCCGGCGTACACTGGATCGTGCCCTGCGGGGACGGGCCTGCTACTTTCCCGGTCTGCTGAACCGCTGCCTGATGCGTCTGGGGCGTCTGGTTCCCAGACAACTGGTGACGCTGGTGATTCACTGGCGCTGGAGCGGCGCCCAGAAGAAATGGATGGAGGGGTAAATCAGCAGGCCGTTCTCTTTCCGGCGTGTTTCGTCACGGGAAGAGAACGGCCTTTGTTCAGGCTTTTTTCAATACGATGGATACGACGCTCGCAGGCGGGACATCCACGCTTCCGTCTTTTGCCAGCACGATCTGTTGTTGGGCGGGAATGACGGTGTGCGGCTCTTCAAAGGTGTTGCAGGCATGAAGGTCTTCGTGCCGCAGCAGGGTCATAACCCCCGAACCGGCGCAGTGACCGTCAGGATCCACCAGTCGGACCCGTTGTGCGTTTTCACTGTCCAGATTGGCCAACGTCAGCGTAATCAACGACTCTGTTTCCGAAACGGAGGCGCTGAGAGTTTCCAGAGGCCGGAAGCCATCCAGCCGACGGGTTTCACAGTTCACTTCCGTATGGATCTGCCGGGCACCCATATGGGTTTGGAACATATGGAAAACATGGTAGTTGGGTGTTTCTACCAGATGTTCCCCTCCGGCCAGATACAGGGAGTGAAGATTATTGCATAGCTGCGCCACATTGGCCATCCAGACCACATCGCAGGAATTGTTGAAAAGATTCAGCGTCAGCGCGGCGACCATCGCATCCCGCATGTTGCTCTGCTGCTCGAAAAGGTTACGCCCCCTGCTGGGACCGGTGCCTTCCTGATGCCAGCAGCCCCACTCGTCGATTACCAGTCCCATCCGGCGGCCAGGGTCAAATTCCTCCATGGCGGCGCGATGATTCTGAATGATTTCCCGCATACGATCCGCCTGGAAAAGCTGCTGGTACCATTGCTCGCCGGTAAAGGTCTGGGGCGTACCGGCTGTCTGACAATAATAATGCGTTCCAAGACCCCATGCCGGAACCTCTGCGCCCAATTGGGCGGCGCATTCCTGCATCACCCGGCGCGTCCAGGCGTAATCATGGCCGTTTGCCCCGCAAAGAATGTATTTCTGATCGGGCAGGCCCAAACTTTTGCATACCGTGGAATAGCGCAGATATTCCTGAACGCACTTTTCCGGCGTCATATGACCGCCGCCGCCCCAGTTTTCATTGCCGATGCCCCAGTATTCTACGGAAAATGGTTCCGGCGACCCGTTAGCGGCCCGCTCGTCAGAAAGGGTGGTCTCTCCGGCGGGCAGGTTGCAGTATTCCATCCAGTTGCGGATGTTGAGCGGCGTAGTCGTGGTCATGTTGGCGGCAATATAGGGTTTCGCTCCCACCAGACGGCACAGCTCCATAAACTCATGTGTGCCGACCTGATTGGTTTCTACCCGCCGGTCCTCATAATACCACCATCCGGCCCGACGCGGCCGTTTTTCCCGGGGGCCGATGCCGTCCCGCCAGTCATAGGTTTCGGCAAAGCAGCCGCCGGGCCAGCGAAGTACCGGAGGATGTAGTTTCCGAAAACTTTCGATAAAAGCCTTTCGAAAACCATGGATGTTTTCGACGGGACTGTTTTCTCCTACCCAGATACCGTCGTAGAATACACCGCCGATGTGTTCGGCAAAGTGGCCGTACAGCATGGGGCTAATGGTTCCTTTGGATTGTTTCCAGTTCAGGATCAGTTCGGCCTGTTTCTGCATAAGAAAAGAAATGTCCTTTCTTTGTTTGGGCTTTGAGATTATTTGATGCTTCCGGCGGTAATGCCGCCGACCACATATTTCTGCGCCGCCAGATAAACCGCCGCTACAGGAAGCATACACAGCATCAATCCTGCGATCATCAGATCCCAGCGGGTGGAAGTCGTGGTTTTGAAATAGGCAATGTTGATCATCAGGGTTCGGCGGGAAGCGCTGGACAGCATCAGGCTTGGAAAGAGAAAATCATTCCACGTCCACAGAAAGAACAATACCGCCACCGTAGCGGTCGTAGGCGCTACCAGCGGGAAAACGATCCGAAACATGGTGCTGAAGATACCGCTGCCGTCGATCTCAGCCGCCTCTTCCAGCTCCCGGGAGACGCTTTTAAGAAAGCCCGTGTACATGACCATGCCGAAAGCGACGTTTCCCCCTGCGCCGAAAAGGATCAATCCATAGAAGGTATCGGTCAGCTTCATTCGGGAAGCCATGATGTACACCGGCACCATGATGGCGTAGAAGGGCACCATTTGCCCGAGGACAAACAGCAGATACACGCCCCGGGAAAAACGCCTCCATAAGTGGGAAGAGCCATAGGCGCACATGAAAGAAAGCAGCGTCGAAGCAATCACCACGGAAACGGTGATGATGGCGGAATTGCGGAAAGCCAGCCAATACTGCAGGATGGACGCCGCCTGACGGATATTATCCAGATACAGGGACGTCGGCAGCGCCAGAAAGTTCTTTACAATATCGCCAAGCGGTTTAAAGGTATTGGATACCAGCATCAGCACAGGAAAAATATAGAGTACGCCCAGCAGCAGCGGGATGATCCCTACGACCCATTTTCCAAGTGCATGGCGGCGTTTTTTTCCTTTTGTTTCCATTACATCTGCACCTCCCGGCTGTGGGTCAGCTTTAGCTGAATCAGGGAAACGACGGCGATCATGCCCATCAGTACCACTGATTTGGCGCAGGCAAAGCCCATACGGTTATTGGTGAAGGCTTCGGTATAGATGTTGTAGGCGATGGTCTGCGTGCTCTGCATGGGTCCGCCGCCTGTCAGCGCAAAGGACAGATCAAAGGATTTGAATGCGCCGATGATGGTCAGAAGCAGGCAGACCGTAACAGAGGGCATTAACAGCGGCAGCTTGATTCGCCAGACAGCGTTCAGACCGGTGCAGCCGTCGATGGAAGCGGCTTCCAATACATCCCCTGGAATGTTCTGCAGACCGTTGATGAAAATAATCATCTGGAAGCCCAGACTTTTCCATACGTCCACAATCAGAATCGCCAGCATGGCCATGTGAGGGGTGCCAAACCAGCTCAGGTTCACCAATCCCGTCCAGTGCAGCAGATTTCCAATGCTGGGCAGCAAATTTCCGTAAACGAAGATCCACGTATAGGCAATGATGATGCCGCTGATGACGTTCGGCAGGAAGAACAGCGAACGGGCAACGCTGCGGGCACGGACGTTTCGTCCTTCCAGCATCAGTGCTGCGGCCAGTGCGAAGCTGTTGACGAAAACAAGGCTTCCCAAACCCAGCTTCACCGTGAAGCCGATGGAGTTCAGAAAAACCTGATCCTTGGTAAACATGCGCACATAATTGGCCACGCCGTTCCATTGGTTGACGCCCTTGATGATATTCCAGTTGCGGAAGGAGGACGGAATCGTCCCTGCCAGAAAGGGGCCTACCACGGCGAAAAGATAGAGCAAAATGGCCGGTGCCGTCATCCCTGCATAAATCCATATCTCCTTTTTTCGGAGCTTTCTGGACATGGAAAACCCTCCCAACAGCATTCATAAGCATTTCAAAGGCGATGGCCGCGGCTTTGAGGGGTCGCAGCCATCGCCTTGTTCCGGGATCAGGATGGAAAAGGCGCTCAGAAGGTCAGGGCTTCGTTGTCCGCATCCAGCTTCTGCAGCACTTCTTCCTTTGTCATCAGATCGGCCATGTAGCCCTGCAGGGTATCGCCCAGATTGGTGCCGGTGGGCAGCTGCTGATAGATCCAGGGGCTTACGTTGCCGCTTTCCGCATAGGACAGGTAGTCGGTGTAGTATCGGAAACCGTCCAGCACTTCGGACTTGTACGCCACAGAGGGAACGCCTGCGCCCGCAAAGGTGAAGCAGATGCTGTTGTGGCCGGTAGCATCGGCGGTGTCATACATGTAGTCCAGCACCTTTTCTACGGCCGCCATTTTTTCTTCAGACAGACCGGCGTTTACGGCGATGGCTACGGATACGTCCACGGCCAGCTTGTTCCTGGAAGCGTCGTCGCTGGCGGGCACGGCAAACAGACCAGGATTCATGCTGGGGTCCACCTGATTGACCGTTTCCAGACTCCAGTCGCCCTGAAGAAGAATCGCGGCCTTGCCCGAGGCAAAGTCATTCACACCATTTTCAGAAGTGGCATCCATGTACTTTTCGCCGGAATACTGCTTCAGCAGATCCATAAAGCGGAAGATTTCGTCCACATTGGGGGTATTGGCGTAGGATTCTCCGGCGGCAATACCGGCGACCCAGCTCTGGTAATCATCACCCAGTGCAGAGGTAAGCAGCGTGGTAGCCAGATGGCTCAGCGTCCAGGAGGAAGCATAGGTGGCGGCAAAGGGCACGATCCCGGCAGCCGTCAGCTTTTCGCAGACCTCGACCATCTCGGAATAGGTGGTGGGAACCTTTTCAATGCCTGCCTGCTCAAAAAGAGCGGGGTTGTAAAAGCAGCCTACGATCTGCTGCTGATAGGGCATGGCGTAAATCTTGCCGTCCACGGATACGCAGCTTTTGGTGGAATCCAGCAGGCGGGAAGCGGCTTCGGTGCCGGTCAGGTCGGCCAGACGGCCGGCGGCAGCGCTTTCATAAACCTTCGCATAGGGCGCAATATTGTACATTTCTGGCAGATCGTTGGCCGCAATACGGGCGCTGAGATATTCGTCAAGATTGGTAATGACCTCAATGACGAACTCGATCTCGTCCTGACGGCGGTTGAATTCCTCCGTGGAGAGGCGATAGGCTTCGCCGCCGCCCCAGGTTACCAGTTTGACGGTCTGTTTTTCCGCCAGAGCCGCCGTGCAGCTCAGCATCAGGCACAGGGCCAGTACCATAGCAAAAATTCTTTTCATTTTGGTTCCTCCTTAAGGGGTAGTCGTTGGGGTAACGGGTGTCTGGGGAAAAGGTTGGCAAACGTTCCCAATAAGCGCTTATCTGTGACGAGTATACCAAACGGGAGATTGAAACCGCAAGTTACATTTTGTCGTATCAATGACAAAAATTGCGCTCTTCTTGACGCAAAAATGCCAAATGCTTATGATATAATTGTTTGGTACACTCTTGCAAAGGTCAATCTTTGTCGGATGGGAGGCGCGGCATGAACGGACTGGTTTTTCATCAGGAACAGAACACCTCCAATGCCCGGGATATTGACAGGCGTTATTATCGGAATTTTCGTTTTCAGCGTCATATTCATGGCAACCCTGAGCTTTTGTATGTGATCGACGGTGAAATTGAGGTAACGGTGGATGAATGTACGGAAACAGTTTCCGCCGGGCAGATGTGCATGATCCTTCCGTGGCAGATCCACTCGTTTTATACCCGGGAACGGTCTCGGACAGTGGTGTTGGTCGTATCTCATTCGTATATGGACGATTTTTTGAACAGCATGCGTGGATACTATGGAAAAACGCAGGTTTTTCGACCTGAACCGGCCATCCGGGAGCTTTTTATGCAATACCTGTTCAGCGGTCCTTTTTCAGACCCTTATATCATCACCAGTGTTCTTCTGGGTCTGTGTCACTGCTTTACGGTTCAGTGTCCCGTTCTTCCCTGCGAGGATTCCCGCCGTGCGCCTGCGTTGTATGATATGTTCAACTATATTTCTGCGCATTACAGGGAACCGCTGACCCTCAGCGACGTAGCGGCCAAGCTGGGATACAGTTATTATTATCTGTCTCATATATTTAAAGGCTATGCGGGCATGGGCTTCAATCGCTTCTGCAATATGCGGCGGGTAGCCGAGGCGGAGCATTTGCTGCGCAACACCAATCGTTCTGTTACGGACATCGCGTTGGAAAGCGGTTTTTCCAATGCGCGCAGCTTTAACCGTGCGTTTCAGGATGTGATGCATATGCCTCCCCTTCGCTACCGGGAACAGTACTCTTCCGTAGAAGGCGGTGAACGGATTTCCATCGACGAGGGTGAAGTGCAGATAGACGAGATGGATCTTCGCTCTGAGCAGCTGCCTGTTCATCCTTAAAAACCAGACATTCCCCCCTCACTGCCTATTGACACCCCCTATCCCCTCTGTTATACTCCTAACTGACAATCGAACACCTTATGAAGAGTGGTTGAGGGACGGGCCCGATGAAACCCGCCAACCTGCGTAAGCGAGGTGGCAATTCCCGCAGCGTGCAAACGCTGGCAGATAAGGTCATAAATCAAATCCTTCTCGCGCCCGCTTTGCAGCGGGCGTGTTTTTGTGGGAAAACAGCCCGCGCGTTCTGTTCGATTGAGAAAAGATTTCCCACAGAAATCAAGGAGGTTGTTTTCATGCGCACTGTTTTTACCAGCGAATCCGTTACCGAGGGGCATCCCGACAAGCTCTGCGACCAGATCAGCGATGCGGTTCTGGATGCCATTCTGGCAAAGGATCCCACGGCCCGCGTTGCCTGCGAGACCTGCGCTACCACCGGTCTTGTGCAGGTGATGGGAGAGATCACCACCTCAACCTATGTAGCCATTGACGAAATCGCCCGGCAGGTGATCCGGGATATTGGCTACACCAGCAGCGAGCTTTGCTTCGACGGCAATAGCTGCGCCGTGCTGACTGCCGTTCATGCCCAAAGCCCGGACATTGCCATGGGCGTGGATCATGCGCTGGAAACCCGCGGGCAGGAGGGGGAAGTTTCCCATGGCGCGGGCGATCAGGGCATGATGTTCGGCTACGCCTGCAATCAGACCCCGGAGCTGATGCCGCTGCCCATCTCGCTGGCTCACAGGCTGACCCGCCGCCTGACCGAAGTGCGTAAGGACGGCACGCTGCCGTGGCTGCGGCCCGACGGGAAAAGTCAGGTGACGGTGGAGTACGAGGACGGCCGGCCCGTAGCCGTGGATACGGTGGTCATTTCCGCTCAGCATAACGAGCAGGTCAGCCGACGGGAGCTGGAAGACGGCATTCTTACCGAGGTCATTCATAAGGTTATCCCCCAGCATCTCTGGAAGCAGGACACCCGGGTGTATATTAACCCCACCGGACGTTTCGTGCTGGGCGGCCCCGCGGGCGATACGGGTCTGACCGGACGGAAGATCATCGTGGATACCTACGGCGGATATGCCCGTCACGGCGGCGGCGCGTTCAGTGGAAAGGACCCCTCCAAGGTGGATCGCTCCGCCTGCTATGCCGCCCGGTATGTGGCCAAGAACCTGGTGGCCGCCGGTCTGGCGGACGAGTGCGAGGTGGCGCTTGCTTATGCCATTGGCGTGGCGCAGCCCGTCAGCGTGCAGGTGAATGCTTTCGGTACTGGAAAGCTGCCGGAGGATGAACTGGGCCGTCTGGTGCAGCGGCATTTTGATTTAAGCCCCGACGGCATCATCCGTATGCTGGATCTGCGCCGGCCTATCTATCGTCAGACTGCCGCCTATGGACATTTTGGCCGCACGGACGTCGATCTTCCATGGGAACGTACCGATCTGGCTGAACAGCTTCGGAAGGATGCGAACGTTTGATAACCCTGTTTGGTTTCTCCGGGATGTTTCACGTGAAACATCCCGGTTTTTATATGAAAAAAACAAAGGGTATGCTTTTCTTTTCCATCAGGAAAAATAAGACGGGTCTTTTCCGAGCCAAAGGGAACCCTATGCCTCATTCGGCATAAAATAAAATTGTTTCACGTGAAACAACGAAGCCGGCCATGAAATACGGTTTTGGATGTTTCACGTGAAACAATGCGTCTGAACCGGAACGGAAAGGATATTTGAAAAGCCCTGTGTTTGCATCCTTCGCGCTTTTCTGCTATAATAACGCGGTTCCAGCCTGTATACACAGGGGCCAGTCATGACAAAGGAGGCTTTTCATGCCAACCGCTACTTTCGATGTTGAATCCATCAAAAACAGTATCGTCGGCAAGCTGCAGCGCTATTATGGTATCACCGTGCCAGAGGCTACGCCCCAACAGCTGTACCGTGCCGTCGCTTCCACCGCCCGCGACCAGATCATGGATCGCTGGATGGTTTCCCGTAAAAAACGTCATGAGCAGCATGGCAAGCGGGTGTATTATCTTTCCGTCGAATTTCTGATGGGCCGCAGCCTGAACTGCAACCTCATCAATCTTTGCAGCCAGGATCTGTATGCCAGGGCGCTGGACGAACTGGGCATCCAGCTCAGCGACGTGCTGCCCGAGGAGCCGGAACCCGCGCTGGGCAACGGCGGTCTGGGCCGTCTGGCGGCCTGCTTTATGGACAGCCTCGCCAGCGAAAGCCTGCCCGCTATGGGCGCGACCATCCGCTATGAGTACGGCCTGTTCCGTCAGAAGATGGTGGACGGCCAGCAGGTCGAGCTGCCGGATAACTGGCTGGCCAATGGCAACGTGTGGGAGATCGCCGCTACCGAGGATACCTGCCAGATCCAGTTCGGCGGTCATGTGGAGCAGTACGAGGAAAACGGCCGGGAATGCTACCGCACCGTCGGCGCTTATACCATCGACGCGGTCCCCTACGATATGCCCATCGTCGGCTATAATAACGAATGTGTCAATACCCTGCGCACGTGGAGCGCCCGCAGCCAGCAGCGCATTGACCTGCGCTCCTTCGGGGAAGGCGAGTATATGAAGGCCATGGAAGAAATGCAGATGGCCGAAGTGATCTCCAAGGTGCTGTATCCCGAAGACAAGCACTATGAGGGCAAAATGCTTCGTCTGAAGCAGCACTATTTCTTTACCAGCGCTACCCTGCAGTACGCCCTGAAGAATTTCAAAAAATATTATGGCAACAACTTCGACCTGCTGCCGGATAAGTGCGTCTTCCATATCAACGACACCCACCCCGGACTGGCCATTCCCGAAATGATCCGCCTGCTGATCGATCAGGAGGGGCTGGACTGGGATATGGCCTGCCGTATCACCAAGCGGTGCATGGCCTACACCAATCATACCGTCATGGCCGAGGCGCTGGAATGCTGGCCCACCGATATGATGCAGCAGACCCTCCCCCGCATCTATATGATTCTGGAGGAGCTGAACCGCCGCCTGTGCGCCGACCTGTTCGTCAGCTATCCCGACCAGTGGGAGCGCATCGGCCACATGGCCATCATCGGCTACGGTCAGGTGCATATGGCCAACCTGTGCGTGGCCATGTGCTTCAGTGTCAACGGCGTCAGTCAGCTCCACGGCAAGATCCTCTGCGATACTCTGTTCCATGACTTCTACCTGCTGGATAAGAAAAAGTTCAGCGCCATCACCAACGGCATTACGCACCGCCGCTGGCTGCTGGAAGCCAACCCGGCCCTGACCTCCCTGATCACCGAGGCCATTGGCGACGGCTTCCGCACCGACGCGAGCCAGCTGACCAGACTGATGCCCTATGCCGACGACGCGGCTTTCCGGGAAAAGTTTGATCAGGTCAAGAAGATCAACAAGCAGCGTCTGCAAAAGCTGGTGAAAGACCGTCAGGACGTCGATATCGACACGGATTTCATCTTCGATACGCAGGCCAAGCGGCTGCACGAGTACAAGCGCCAGATGCTCAATGCCCTGCACATTCAGGTATTGTACAACCGCATTATGGATGATCCCAACTTTACCATGCCGCCCCGGCTGTTCCTCTTCGGGGCCAAGGCCGCGCCGGGGTATATGCGGGCCAAGCTCATCATCCGCTACATCAACGCGCTGGCCAAGCTGATCGACGCTTCGCCCCGCGCCCGGAAGATGATCAAGATCGTCTACATTGAGAACTACGACGTTTCCACCGCCGAAGTGCTGATCCCCGCTACCGAGATCAGCCAGCAGCTGTCCACGGCGGGCAAGGAGGCCAGCGGCACCGGCAACATGAAATTCATGATGAACGGCGCACTGACCATCGGGACCATGGATGGGGCCAACGTGGAAATTTACGATCAGGTGGGTCAGGACAACATCTATATTTTCGGCATGCGCTCCGATGCGGTGGAGCGGCTCTATCAGGAGGGCAGCTACAATCCCATGGGCATCTTTGAAACCAATCAGGAGCTGCACAAGGCCATCAGTCAGTGGGTGGACGGCGCGCTCTTCCCCCACGAGCCGCTGGCGCTGCAGGATCTGTATCACACCCTGCTGGCAGGCGACTGGGGCGGCATGGCCGATCCCTATCTGGTGCTGAAGGACTTCGGCTCCTACAGCATGGCCAACCGCCGCATGATGACCGACTATCAGGATCGGGAAAAGTGGCTGCGCATGGCCATTGCCAACACTGCTTCCTCCGGCTATTTCTCCTCCGACCGCACCATCCGCGAGTACAACGAGAAGATCTGGCATATCAAGCCGGTGCTGTAATTCGACTGATAAAAAATCCCCGCAGCCCTGCGGGGATTTTTTCATTCCAACCGGTATACCTCCAGCCCGTCGGAGATCCCCTGAAAGGAAAATCCCTTCCGGAGCGCGATGCGTTTCGTGATCTGCTGCCGGGGAGCGCATTCAATCACCAGTTGCTTGCGTTCCTGTCTGGCCCTTTGAATCAGCAAGTCTGTCAATGCAGACGCATAGCCCCGTCGCCAATATTCGGGCAGCAGCACCCAACCGATCTCCCGGCTGTCCTCGTCATAAGGATGATCAATCACATATCCGATGGGCACGCCCTGTTCTTCGGCGGCATAGATCAGGGGCGTTTCCGACAATCCCGCACGGATCAGGAACGCTTCTGTCTGCTCCATGCTGTAGGGCGGCTCCAGCCAACGCATGACCTCGGGGTCGGCCAGCAGACGGCAGAGCCAGCTCAGGTCCTCTTTCCTCATTCTTCGAATGTTCAATGCCATGGCAAACCTCCGCAAGCGCTTTTTCCCTGATTGTAAACGGTCCCGCCGGAAAAAGCAATGCGATCGCGGCTTATATCTCAGCCGCTTTTTTCTGACGCTCGTGCATTTTCCTCCAACTCCTGAAGCCATACAGATCGTGCAGAAAAAACGCTGCAAAACAGACGACGACGGCAACATACCGGACATCCTCCCTGCTGGCCAGCACCCACAGAACGATTAGAACAACGTCATTGGCGGCGTAAGCGGCGGCAAAATAGGGTGTTCTGCGGTAGGTCAGGTACGCGGCCAGAAAAATGGTCGTAACGGAAATGGTGCTGGGAATAATGTTGGCCGTATGGAAATGCACCAGAAGGAAATAAAACGCCGCTGTTACCACGACCGAAGCCGCCGCAATGGGAAAAAGCTCCCGCTTCTCCAGCGAATGAACCTGTACTTCCGCCCGGTTGCCCTTATAGGGATGCCGAAGCCAGGAGACCAGCGCAAAAACGGACATCGGCATCGTCATCCCGAGATAGGTCAGCATTTCTCCATAGTAAGCAAAGCAATAGGAAATGATCCCGTAAAGGAAGCTGAATACGATCATCAGAAGCTGCCCCACCGGATTTCCTTTTGCATTGAAGATCAGCGACGTAACGCCCACCAGAGAAGCAGCAAGCGTCAGGCAGCTTTCCCGGTCAAAGAGGAGAAAGGAAAGAACGATGGCCGCTGCGGAGCCGCCCCAAAGAAGCAGATCGGTTCGGGAGAACAGGGCTTTTTTGCTGGTCTCAGACATGGAAAAATCTCCTCAAAAAAATAAGCACTCGCTCGCACATCTTCTAAGACCTGACGATGTGCGGCGAATGCTTGACGCATTCCTGCCCGGTGGCAGTATGAATGAAGGTATCATAGCACAGAAAGGCTGTCGATGCAATCCTTTCCGCGAAAAAGCACGACTTTTCGCTTCTCCTGCAAAGGGGCTTTCTCTTATCCCCCGTTTGTGCTATACTGAGCGGGAGCCATTATCGTTCGTCCCGGCCCAGACCGGGAATATTTGCCAAAGAACAGCACAGGGGAAAGGCAGCAAGGGAAATGATACAACGCACCGCCTGCCTGATCGCGCGCGGAAATGAAGCCTGCCGCAATCTGGCCATCGAAAAACATCTAATGGAAACCCTGCCGGAAAACACGGCGATCCTGTTTTTATATCAGAACCGCCACGCCATTGTGGTAGGACGGAATCAGAACCCGTGGTACGAGTGCAAGGTGGAGTCCTTTTTGGAATCGGGCGGCGACATCGTCCGGCGGCTGTCCGGCGGCGGAGCCAGCTATCAGGATCTGGGCGCGCTGAACTTCAGCCTCATTTTGCCCAAGGCCGAATTCAACGCCGGACGGCAGCTCCATCTGATCGGCGAAGCCCTGTCCGCTTCCGGGATCCCGTGGGAAATAGGCCCCATGGGAAGCCTGCGCTGGGGCGGCCGTACCTTCTGCCAGAATGCCTTTTACAAGGCCGGCTTTGCGGCCATGCACCACGGAACGCTTCTGTATAACACCGCGCTGGACATGATGGAGCATTATGTCAGAACCCGCCGCAAGGACCCTTCCCTGCAGGAAGAAACTCCGGTGCAGAGCCGCATGGTCAACCTGCGGGAGCTGAACCCGGATATGACGCTGGACAGACTGGAACGGGCGCTGGTGGACGCGTTCGCCCGCTGCTTCCGGGCACGGCCCGCGTGGCTGGACGAGCAGCTGTTGGATGAAACCAGCCTTGACCGGCTGACGGATCGTTTTGCACGGCCGGAATGGACGTATCCGGCACAGGAAAACTACGATTTTGACGTGTCCGAACGCTTCCCCTGGGGCAGTGTGACCATTCTGCTGCGCCGGGAGGGCGGCGTCATCCGGGCGGTGAAAATTTTCTCCGACGCCATGGAAGCCGGGCTTTTCCCGCCCATTGAGGAAGGGCTGATCGGCTGCCCCTTCCTGATCGGCGCCATTGGCACAAGATTCGACCAAAAGCTGGCCATGCTGCGGGACCCCCGCCTGATCCAGATCGCGGGCGACGTGTGTACGCTGCTGTGCGGGAGCATTCGCGCGCAGGATCGAAGCGGCGCAGGGGCGTAAGAGCGATAAAGCAATCAAAAAAACCACGATGCAGAGTTGAAACCGCATCGTGGTTTTCTGTTTGCGTCAGATGTTGCAGGGAATGGCGCTGGAAGAGAACAAAAGCTGCTGGGTCTGCTGGCCCGCAATACCGTCCATTTCCAGTCCGTGTACCTGCTGGAAGGTCAGCACCGCGTTGGTGGTGGCGGTGTCGTAGGTGCCGGTAATGTCGCCGTCATAGTATTTCAGCTCATACAGCGCGTACTGCAGCTGCTTTACCTTGCTGCCTGTATCGCCCTGCTGCAGCTTGGAGTAGCTGCCGCTGGCGGAAGTGCCGCCGTACAGCAGGCGCTGGGTGGTGGGGCCGGCCATGCCGGTGACCCGGAGGCCCATGGCCTTCTGGAAGTCCTTCACCGCCTGCTCGGTGCCGCTGCCGTAGCTGCCGTCATAGTCGCCGTTGTAATAGCCCTTGGCGGACAGAGCGCTCTGCACGGCCTTCACATTGGAACTGCTGGAGCCGGAGTTGGCGGAAATGGTCGTGTAGCCGTTGCTGGAAGCCTTGGCTCCGTAATTGTCGGGGCTGGTGCTGCTGCCGGAAGAACTGCCGCCGCCCGAGCTGGAGCCGCCTCCGTTGATCGCGGCGTAAATGGCGTTCTGGGTGGCCTTGCCTGCGATGCCGTCCGCCGTCAGGCCGTTGGCCTGCTGGAAGGCGGTGACTGCCGCCGTGGTGCCGGAGCCGTAATCGCCGTCCACGCTGCCGCTGTAATAGCCCAGCGTTTTCAGCTGCTGCTGCAGGGCGCGCACGGCGCTGCCGTTGGTGCCCGGACGAATGGAGCCCAGATTGGCCACCACGCTGCTGGCCTTCTTCGCGGAGGAAGAATAGAGCTTGGTCAGGGTCGTGGGTCCGGCTATAC
>CAKUCE010000017.1 GCA_934643535.1 uncultured Clostridia bacterium
AAATTTAGCCTGAAGGAGGACAGCGACTTTGAATATGACGAAGACAGCAATCTGACCAGAGAACAGCAGCGTCAGGTGGCGACGCCGGAGTTTAAGCGCTGGTTTGGAGACAGCAAGGTGGTGGACGAGAATGGGGAACCACTGGTGGTGTACCATGCTACGGATGCGGACTTTACGGTGTTTGACCGGGAGAAGCTGGGGCAATATACCAGCGAAAACACGGATAATGAGGCCGCAATCGAAAGCGCGAAGGTAGGGTTCTGGTTTTCCGAAAATGATCTGCGGGAAAAGACGGGAAATGAGAAGACGATGGAAGTGTATCTTTCCATTGAAAACCCGATGGAAACAGACTTGTATACCATGCTGGACGTACTGGAAAACATGACGGCAGATGAATACCGCGTGGAGCTGGAAGAAGAGGGCTACGACGGCCTGATTGTGACGGATCAGGAATTCGACAATGCCAAAAGCTATGTGGTATTTAAGCCGAACCAGATCAAGAGCGCAACGGACAACGTGGGAACCTTTGACTATTTCAACCCGGATATCCGCTACAGCATGAAGGAAAATTCACCTCATGAGCTTATCGGCCTGCAAGAATCATTCCAATACATTTTAATAACAATGGGAGCCGCCATTCCGCACGGCTCCCATTGTTATTATTGTTTTTTTGGCTCATTCGCCCTTGAAGATCTGGATCAGCAGACTGCCCTCGCCGGTGCTGAAGGCGTCGATGCGAATGGAAAAATCATAATCGTTGCGGAAAATGAAGTTCAGCTTGACGTTGCCGACGGCGGCGTCCTGATGCATGGGCAGGTATTTGGCGCAGCCCGGGCCGTGGGGACGGCGGTACAGCACCGTCAGGCCGGAAAGCTGGCGCACGGCGTTGTAAAGCGTGGAACTGCTCTGGCAGGTGCCGCCGCCGTAGCCCAGCTGACTGCCGCCGTCGATCAGCACCGGCGCGGGGTGATAGCCGTTGGTGCGCTTGTAGGGGCCGATCTGGGCGTTGAAGTCCAGTGATTCGCCGGGCTGCATCACCCGGGTCATCAGCTCGCAGCTTCGCACGATGTTCAGACAACGCCCTTCGTTGCCCTCCTTGCCGGTGTTGTACTCAAAGTAGCTGGCAAAGGCCGCAATGGGGGTATCGGCGCTCAACGGCTCGTCCATGGGGGAAACAGGCACCAGATCCGTCAGAAGGGAAGCGTCGATGTAGCCGTAGGAGCGCCAGTAGAGGATTTTTGCAAAGCCGTCCACGAATTCCAGCACGGCGATTTTGCTGCCTTTTCCGATTTGAATGGGATTGACAGGCGCTTCGCTGTCGGGAGCCTGATGAACGGGAGCCACGTCGGCGGTGGTGGCCACATACTGGCTCAGCACGGTTCCGTAGGGCGGCGTGGAGGACGGGTCGATGGGAATGACGTCCTCGCTGATCCACGTGCGGATGACATAGCCTACGTTGCCGTTGTATTCCGCCAGCACATAGGAAGGATAAACCGCGTAAACGGTGATGGTCTCTCCCTTGTTGATGGCGCAGACCACGTCGCTTTCGCTGCTCTGCTCTGCCCGCATGCGAATCGTATTGCCGTTGGAGGTGAAAGGCTTGATCACGGCCCGGTACAGCGGGGTAAGCCCTTCGATGCTGGCCCGAACGCCCTGCGCGTCCAGCTCCGACACATGATCCTCTTCCTCGCTGGCCATGCCTTCGATCTCCACGTTTTCGGTCAGCTCCGGCAGCTCGGTTTCGTTTTCTTCCGCCAGCGCCAGCGGCAGGCACAGAAGCAGACACAGCAGCAGGACTGGCAGCGCTTTCCATTTGAAATCCTTCATGGATGTATCCTCCGGTTTGAAAAATCGAATTTACTCTTTTTCCGGCGATGAAAGCAGCAGCCGGTAAAACCGGCGCGCTCGGCCGTCGTAGGCGGGCTTTTCCACCATGCACTGATAGCCTGCCCGCTCAAAATTGCGCCGGGAAGGCCCGTTCTCCGGATCCACCGTGGCATAGACGGCATAGCCGCCCGCGTCCGCCGCCAGATCCCGAAACAGCCAGAGAAACGCGGTGTGCATTCCCTGCCCTCTGGCTGATGGCCGTACCATCACGTCGTGAAAATCGAAGCTGCCGCTTACAGGCTGTTTCAGGGAGGCGGCATAGCTGTGCCCGCCCCGCAGCTCGCCCGGCGTCAGCTCGGCAAAGCCCAGCAGCGTTTCTCCGTCGAAATAGGCGACGCCTTCGCAGGCGGAAACTACCTGCAGAAATTCCGCCTCGTCGGAGGGATAATACCAGCGCTTATCCGGCAGTGCCTCCAGCACTTCCTGCTGAAGCGCCAGCATCGCCGGTACGTCGGCGGGAGTCAGAAGACGGGGAAGAAGGCCGTTTACGGCATAGGCTGAAAGGTCGTCGGGCAGGTTCAAGAAAATGCGCCTCCTGAGGGTCAAAAAATACCATTCCATTATAATCTTTCAGAGCGGAAACTGTCAAATGCGGAAATGCTTCTCAAAGGCTTTGCTGACCGGCAAAAGCGCTTCTGAAGTTTTGAAAAAGAAAAGGGAAATGTAAAAATTGCCCTGTGGTAACACAGGGCGGGAAGTACGATTTTTTGGGGGCTTAGCGGTTCCCTTTCCGAAGCTGTTCGCCTTTGGAGCGAAGCTCCTCTTTCTTGGCCTTGACCATTGCCTTGCGTTCCTGTACGGCCAGCCGGAGTTCTTCTTCCCGGGCCTCCATCTCTGCGCGCGCCTTGAGCTGAGCCTGCTTCAGTTCAGCTTTCAGCTTGGCACGGCCAGCACGTGCCTTTTCCAGAGCTTTCCGATTGTACAGCTTGGCGTAGGGGAAAGCGCGCAGGGTACGGCGCACCAGCGCGGAATCCCGGGCCAGTGTCTCCCGCACGCTTTTGGTGATGGCTTCCGTGTCGTCCTTTTCGGACAGCGAGGTATTCTTGCGGATGCGGCTCAGCACCGTGGTGGAGATCACCGTGTCGGTCAGAAGCAGCGCCGCCAGCGCCCCGGAAAGGGCATACAGCGCGGTTTCGGACAGCGCGTCAAACCAGCCGAAAACCAGCGGTTTGAGAAAATAAACCATCACCAGCCCCAAAAGCCCGAAGGGGATCAACGTGTTGGCGCAGACACGGCCGTTGAGGTTGAACTTTCGCTGACTGTAATCCCACCAGCGGGCATGAAACAGCTTCTCCATAAAATAGGAGGTCAGGTATTCCAACGCGCCGCAGACCAGCATGGCCAGCAGGAATACCGCTACCGGGTAGGCGGAAAAGCCGGATAGAAGCAGCGTGACAAACACCGCTCCGAAACCGTAAATGGGGCAGTAGGGGCCGATGAGAAAGCCCCGGTTGATAAAACGATGAAATTGAAATAATTTGCAGGTGACTTCCATCACCCAGCCCAGAACGGAGCAGCAGAAGAAGAGCAGAAAATATCGGCATGCCAGATCGAGCGTCATGAAGGGCCTCCTTTGTAGTAGCGGACGTTTGTTTCTTCCGTCAAAACGTTCCCTGCTTATGAAAAAAGCAAGCTGCGGCACTGTCGCGGCTTGCTTCAGGCCAGCGAATCCGGCCACGGTCGTGATTTTTGATTATGATGTAAAATTGCTGTCTTGAGGGACCGCAACACTTTCGTTTTTTTCGGCCAATGCAGCGGCTTCTTTCGGCTTGCAGAATTAGCTCTATCAAGTTGGCGGATAGCCAACGGTCAAGGAAAACATTTTCTGCTTTAGCCTTCCCAAACCCGCGAGCCGCGAGGCCCGTCGCCGAGCGGCGGTAATCCCCTGACCAAGCAACTTTCCCACGAGCGTCCCGCGCCCCTTATGGGCGCGGTGTGGGGTCAAGGGGCACTGCCCCTTGCGCGAGCCGCGAGGCCCGTCGCCGAGCGGCGGTAACTCCGCAACCAACCCGCTTTCCCTCGAGTCCCCTGCGCGCCTGCGGCGCGCAGTCCGGGGTGCAGGGGGTCACCCCCTGCCTAGATTTCCATAATGATGGGAAGAATCATGGGATTGCGCTTGATCTTTTCGAAAATGTAGCGGTGCAGCTCGTCTTTGATGCGGTTCTTCAGGTTCTGCCATTCGCTGCCGTCGATGCAGCCGTAGTCCGCAATAATCCGGCGGGCCAGCTCCCGGCTGGACTCGATGATGTCCTCGTTCTCCCGCACGTAGACGAAACCGCGGCTGATGAGATCGGGGCCGGAAACCAGCGTGCCGTTGTCCCGGTCGATGGCCATGACCACGATGATCAGGCCGTCCTGACTGAGGTGCTTGCGGTCGCGCAGAACCACGTTGCCCACGTCGCCAATGCCCAGACCGTCCACAAGAACGCCGCCGGTGGGCACCACGCCCGTAATGGCCAGACTGTCCTGACTCATTTCGATGACCTGACCGATCTCGGGAATGATGATGTTGGAGCTCTTCACGCCCAGCTCTTCTGCCAGCTCGGCGTGCTGCCACAGGTTGGCATATTCGCCGTGGATCGGGATGAAATACTTCTCCTTGCACAGAGCGTGGAGCAGCTTGATCTCCTCCTGGCAGGCGTGACCGGAAACGTGGACTTCGCCCAGCTGACCGTAGATGACGTTCGCGCCGCAGCGGTACAGCTGATTGATGACCCGGGCCACGGGCTTTTCGTTGCCGGGAATGGGGGAGGCGGAAATAATGACCGTATCGGTGGGACGAATCTGCAGCTTGCGATGCTCGCCGTAAGCCATACGGGTCAGACCGGCCATGGCTTCGCCCTGGCTGCCGGTGGTGACTACCAGCACTTCCTCGTCGGGATAATTGTCCAGATCGTCCACGTCGATCATGTATTCTTCCGGAATGTGCAGCTCGCCGATGGTCATGGCTACGCGGGTGACGTTGACCATGCTGCGGCCGATGAAGCAGACCTTCCGTCCGAACATGGCGGCGGAATCCACCACCATCTGGATGCGGTGGACGTTGGAGGCGAACATGGCCACGATCACCCGGCCTTTGGCCTCCTGGAACATGTCGATAAAGGTCTGGCCGATCTTGGTCTCGCTCATGGTGTGGCCTTTGCGGGCGATGTTGGTGGATTCGCACAGGAAGCACATCACGCCGTCGTTGCCCAGCATGGCAAAACTGGCCAGGTCGGTGACTTCGCCGTCAATGGGGGTAAAGTCCACCTTGAAGTCGCCGCTGAAGACGATGGTGCCTGCCGGGCAGGTGATGGCGATGGCCACGGCCCCCGCGATGGAATGGTTCACATGAATAAATTTGACATGGAAGCATCCCAGATCCAGTTCGTCCCGGGGCTTGATCACGTTGAGCGGAATTCCGGCGATGCGGTGCTCCTTGAGCTTGA
This sequence comes from uncultured Clostridia bacterium, assembly GCA_934643535.1. Classification (GTDB taxonomy): domain Bacteria; phylum Bacillota; class Clostridia; order Christensenellales; family Aristaeellaceae; genus Limiplasma. The sequence continues at coordinate 5,316 of CAKUCE010000017.1, forward strand.
GATCCACCAGCGCCAGCGTCAGCTTGGTGCCGTACAGGGGCATGGGCACCTGGCGGAGCACATAGGGCGTTGCGCCGATGTGGTCCTCGTGACCGTGCGTCAGAAGCATGCCGCGGATGCGGTCCTTGTTCTGGATGAGATAGGTCACGTCGGGAATGACCAGATCCACGCCCAACATGTCCTCTTTGGGGAAGATGGAGCCGCAGTCCACGACCAGCATATCCTCGCCGTATTCCACCACGGTGATATTCTTGCCAAATTCGTCTACGCCGCCCAGCGGAATAATGCGGAGCTTTTCCTGTTGTTGCTGTGCCATAACGGCCTCCTTTCCTGCCAGGCAGGAGTATTTTGAAACGGCAAACCGCGCAAAGCGGTCCTTTGCGCCGTAAAACACTGCTGAAATCCCTTTTTTTCCCAAAATAAGGGCGAACAGAGCTACGCGGCATCGGGGCCGCAAGCGCACGCCGGGTAAGGGAATGCAGTTGTCCTTCAGGTGTGTGCCCACACCCTTCCAGCATTTGTTAGTATAGCATAAAAACCGGTTTTTGAACAGCGTTTTGGCAAGTTTTATCGGGCGGGAATTGTGAAGACTTTTCCGGGCTTTTTTGTGAAAGGGTTACAGTCTTTCCCGTCCGGGGCAGCCCAGAGCGTCCACGGCGGAACGGTTTTCGTAAACGGCGGTGATCCGGGGCGTCCACTCGGGCCGTCCGGCCAGCGCGCGATCCTTGAAACGGAGAAAGCCCATGCCCAGCAAAAGCCCCAGAAGCCCTGTCAGGATGGCGGCACCTTCGCCGCCCAGACAGCGGTAGCCGGCAAACAGTCCCGCCAGAAACAGAACCAGCGGAACCGCATACGCCAGCGCGGCAGCGTGAAGAAACCGCCCGTCGGGCAGCTCCACCTTCACCCAGTTTCCGGGGCGGCAGATTTCTTGTGTTTTCAGGCGGATGACCGTTTCCTGCACCTTACCGCCGCAGGCCCCGCATTTGGCGCAGGCCTCCGGGCGGGTATAACGGATGACGGCGACGCCGCTGCGGTCGTCGTATTGGAGGACTTCGCCGAATTTGGTCATGTCAGGCCGCCTCTTTCCATATAAACATAGGTAAATTTGCACACATGTATTGACACGGGCGGATTCGGGCGCTATAATATAAAATTGCATCAGTATCGGAACCGAGCTATGCCCAGCATACTGCCTGATTGGTATTGTACATGCCCCGCGGCAAAAATGCAACAAGAAATTCTTGTTAGGGAGAAGCTCATGACGACGCTTGCGACAACATAAGGGGTGATGGCATTTATGGTGCATGAGGTTCAAATGGGGAAGCTGAGAAAGCGCATGAGCTTTTCCCACATCGAAGAGATCCTGGACATGCCCGATCTCATCGAGGTGCAGAAAAACTCTTACAAGCGCTTCCTGGAGGTAGACCTCAAGGAAGTGCTGGACGACGTTTCGCCAATTGTGGACTATACCGAAAACCTGTCGCTGGAGTTCGTGGATTATTCGCTGGACGAGCCCAAAAATTCGCTGGAGCGCTGCAAGGAAAGGGATATGACCTACGCGGCTCCTTTGAAGGTGTTCGTCCGCCTGAAAAACCGTGAGACCGGCGAAATCAAGGAATCCGATGTGTTCATGGGTGACTTTCCCCTCATGACCGAGCACGGTACCTTTATCATCAACGGCGCGGAGCGCGTTATCGTCAGCCAGCTGGTTCGCTCTCCCGGCGTTTATTACGAAGATCAGATCGACAAGACCGGTAAGCATCTGTTTGCTACCACCGTCATCCCGAACCGCGGCGCATGGCTGGAGTACGAGACCGACTCCAACGACGTGCTGTGGGTTCGTATTGACCGTGCCCGCAAGCTGCCCCTGACGCTGCTTCTGCGCGCGCTGGGCTACGGCACCGACGCGGAGATCATCGACGCGCTGGGCGAGGACGAGCGCCTGATGGCCACCATTCAGCGCGGCGACAACGCCAAGAGCCGGGACGAGGGCCTGATCGAAATCTACAAGCGGCAGAAGCCGGGCGAGCCGCCTACCCGCGAGAGCGCTCAGAATCTGTTCAATTCTCTGTTCTTCGATCCCAAGCGCTATGACCTGATGCGCGTGGGCCGCTACAAGTTCAACAAAAAGCTGTCTCTGGCCACCCGGATCCAGGATCATGTGGCGGCGGAGGACATTGTCAACCCCGAAACCGGCGAGGTAATGGTGAACCGCGGCGATGTCATCAGCAAGGAAATGGCCCGCGACATCCAGAACGCCGGTATCAACAGCGCCTACATTGATATTGAAGGCCAGGCTCATAAGGTTGTCGGCAACCATTTTGTGGACGCCAGCAGGTACCTGCCCTTCGATCCCAAGGAAGTGGGCATTCAGGAGAACGTTCTTTATCCGCTGTTCAAGGAGATCCTGGACGGCAATCCCAAGGAAGAAGACCTGCGCGACGCGCTGAAGGCCCACGTGCATGATCTGTGCCCCAAGCACATCCTGCCTGAGGACATCGTGGCTTCCGTCAGCTATCTGCTGGGCCTGCCTTACGGCATCGGCTTTACCGATGATATCGACCATCTGGGCAACCGCCGCCTGCGCAGCGTAGGCGAACTGCTCCAGAATCAGATCCGCATCGGCCTGAGCCGTCTGGAGCGCGTGGTGCGTGAACGCATGGCCATTCAGGACGCGGATGAGGTCCGCCCCGGCGAACTGATCAACATCCGTCCCGTCAGCGCGGCGATCAAGGAGTTTTTCGGTTCTTCTCAGCTGAGCCAGTTCATGGACCAGCCCAACCCGCTGGCCGAGCTGACCCACAAACGCCGTCTGTCCGCCCTGGGCCCCGGCGGTCTGAACCGCGACCGTGCTTCCTTCGAAGTCCGAGACGTGCATTACAGCCACTACGCCCGCATCTGCCCCATTGAGACCCCTGAAGGCCCCAACATCGGTCTGATCGGTTCTCTGGCCACCTATGCCCGCATCAACGAGTACGGCTTCATCGAGGCTCCCTATCGCTGGGTGGACAAGGAACACGCCCGGGTGACGGACGATGTGGTCTACATGACCGCCGATGAAGAAGACTTCTATCTGGTGGCGCAGGCCAACGAGCCTCTGAACGAGGACGGCACCTTCGTCAACGACAACGTGGCCGTCCGTGACAAGGCCGAGATTATTCAGGTGCCCAAGAACAAGGTGGATCTGATCGACGTCAGCCCCCGTCAGGTGGTTTCCGTTTCTACCTCTATGATTCCCTTCTTGGAGAACGACGACGCCACCCGCGCCCTGATGGGCTGCAACATGCAGCGTCAGGCCGTGCCGCTGCTGGTGCCCGAAGCGCCCTTTGTCGGCACCGGCATGGAATACAAGGCGGCCCACGACAGCGGCGTGACCCTGCTGAGCAAGCAGAGCGGCGTGGTGGAGAAGGTCTCCGGCAGCGAGATCGTCCTTCGCGACGAGAATCGCGAGCGCCACACCTACCATCTGAGCAAGTTTGCCCGTTCCAACCAGGGCACCTGCATCAATCAGCGGCCCCGCGTCAAGGCTGGTCAGGTCATCGAAAAAGGCGACCTGCTGGCGGACGGCCCCTCCACCGAAAACGGCGAGATCGGTCTGGGCCGCAACATGCTCATCGGCTTCATGACCTGGGAAGGCTACAACTACGAAGACGCCGTTCTGATCAGCGAAAAACTGGTGAAGGACGACATCTATACCTCCATTCATATTGAAGAGTTCGAGTCCGAGGCCCGCGAGACCAAGCTGGGACCGGAGGAGATCACCCGCGACATCCCCAATATCGGCGACGACGCGGTGAAGGATCTGGACGAGGACGGTATCATCCGCATTGGTGCGGAGGTCCACGCCGGCGATATTCTGGTCGGTAAGGTAACGCCCAAGGGCGAGACGGATCTGACCGCGGAAGAACGCCTGCTGCGCGCCATCTTCGGCGAAAAGGCCCGGGAAGTCCGCGACACCTCTCTGCGCGTGCCTCACGGCGAGGGCGGCATCGTGGTGGACGTGAAGATCTTTACCCGCGAGAACAAGGACGAGCTGAGCCCCGGCGTGAACATGATGGTTCGCGTCTATATCGCTCAGAAGCGTAAGATCAGCGTGGGCGACAAGATGTCCGGCCGTCACGGCAATAAGGGCGTTGTGTCCCGCATCCTGCGCGAAGAGGATATGCCCTTCCTGCCCGACGGTACGCCGCTGCAGATCGTGCTGAATCCTCTGGGCGTGCCTTCCCGTATGAACATCGGTCAGGTGCTGGAAGTGCATCTGGGCATGGCCTGTAAGGCGCTGGGCTGGCACGTGGCCACCCCCGTTTTCGACGGCGCGACCATGGACGACATCGAAGTGCTGCTGGAAAAGGCCAGCGAGGTTCCGGGCTACGGTTTCCTGCGGCCCGTGGACGGCTCCAAGCCCAACGGCAAGATCCAGTTGTATGACGGTCGTACCGGCGATCCCTTCGAAAACCCCGTTACCGTCGGTATCATGTACTTCCTGAAGCTGCACCATCTGGTAGACGATAAGATGCACGCCCGCTCCGTCGGTCCGTACTCCCTCGTTACCCAGCAGCCGCTGGGCGGCAAGGCCCAGTTCGGCGGTCAGCGCTTCGGCGAGATGGAAGTCTGGGCACTGGAAGCTTACGGCGCCGCCTATACCCTGCAGGAGATCCTGACCGTGAAGAGCGACGATATCGTGGGCCGTGTCAAGACCTACGAAGCCATCGTCAAGGGCACCAACATCCCCGCTCCCGGCGTGCCGGAAAGCTTCAAGGTGCTCATCAAGGAGCTGCAGTCTCTGGCGCTGGATATTCGCGTACTGGATGCCAATAAGGAAGAAATCATCATCCGCGAGCTGGATGACGACGATCTGGACGAGCCGACCAATTCCCACTTTGACGAGGAAGGCGAAGAAGAGGAAGAGGAGAACGCCGCCGAAGAGACTGCCGCCGAAGCCGCTGACGAGGACGTTGATCTGGACTTCAATCTGGACGACGATCTGGATGATTTTGATATGGATCTGGGCGACGACCTGGCGGGCGTGGATCTGGACGATTCCGACAACGTCCCCGACGATAACGAATAATCCCTATTGCCATAAACCGAAAGGGAGTGCCGCGTTTTGTTTGAACTGACCAATCTGGATTCCATCCAAATCGGAATGGCATCGCCGGAGCAGATCCTCAAGTGGAGCTACGGCGAGGTTTGCAAGCCTGAAACCATTAACTACCGCACCCTGAAGCCCGAGCGCGACGGCCTGTTCTGCGAGCGCATCTTTGGACCCACCAAGGACTGGGAGTGCAACTGCGGCAAGTATAAGCGCATCAAGTTCAAGGACAAGAACAAGATCTGCGACAAGTGCGGCGTGCAGGTCACCCGTGCCAAGGTGCGCCGCGAGCGTATGGGTCACATTCAGCTCGCCGCGCCCGTCAGCCATATCTGGTACTTCAAGGGCATCCCCAGCCGCATGGGCATGCTGTTGGACATCAGCCCCCGCACGTTGGAGAAGGTGCTGTATTTCGCCAACTTCATCGTGCTGGATCCCGGCGACAGCAACCAGACCGGCCTGAAAAAGTACGAGCTGATCACCGATGCCAAGTACCGTGAGGTCGAGGCCAAGTGCGGCAAGGGCAGCTTCCGCGCCGGAATGGGCGCGGAGGCCGTCAAGGAAATGCTGCAGGCCATTGATCTGGACGATCTGAGCGCCAAGCTGAAAAAAGAGATCGCCGAGCTGGCCGAGAAGGAGCGCGACCGCGAGACCGAAGGCCAGAAGCGTGCCCGCGCCGTCAAGCGTCTGGAAGTGGTGGAAGCCTTCCGCATGAGCCACAACAAGCCCGAGTGGATGATCCTGGACGTAGTGCCCGTCATTCCTCCGGATCTGCGCCCCATGGTGCAGCTGGACGGCGGACGCTTCGCCACCAGCGACCTGAACGATCTGTACCGCCGGGTCATCAATCGTAACAACCGTCTGAAGAGACTGCTGGAGCTGGGCGCGCCGGATATCATCGTCCGCAACGAAAAGCGCATGCTGCAGGAAGCCGTGGACGCGCTGATCGACAACGGCCGCCGCGGCCGTGCCGTGACGGGCCCCGGCAACCGGGCTCTGAAGTCCCTGAGCGATCTGCTGCGCGGCAAGCAGGGCCGTTTCCGTCAGAACCTACTGGGCAAGCGCGTAGACTATTCCGGCCGTTCCGTTATCGTCGTAGGCCCTGAGCTGAAGCTGTATCAGTGCGGCGTGCCGAAGGAAATGGCGCTGGAGCTGTTCAAGCCCTTCGTCATCGAGCGCCTGGTGACGCTGAAGAAGGCGCACCACGGCAAGAACGCCAAGCGCATGGTGGAAAAGGGCCGTCCCGAGGTCTGGGACATTCTGGAAGAGGTCATCAAGGAGCATCCCGTGCTGCTGAACCGTGCGCCTACGCTGCACCGTCTGGGCATTCAGGCTTTCGAGCCCATGCTGGTGGAAGGCCGCGCCATCAAGCTGCATCCGCTGGTCTGTACCGCCTTCAACGCCGACTTCGACGGCGACCAGATGGCCATTCACGTACCGCTGTCCATGGAAGCGCAGGCGGAAGCCCGCTTCCTGATGCTGGCGCATAACAACATCCTGAAGCCTCAGGATGGTAAGCCCGTTATGTCTCCTTCTCAGGACATGGTTATCGGCTGCTATTACCTGACCATCGTCAACGAGAACGGCAAGGGCGCCGGACGTTCCTTCATCAGCCCCGACGAGGCCATGATGGCCTATCAGCTTGGGCAGTTGAGCCTGCAGGCGCCCATCCATGTGCGCATCGAGCGGGAATTCAACGGCGAAAAGGGCCAGCGCACCATCGACTGCACGCTGGGCCGTCTGCTGTTCAATGCGGTGATCCCGCAGGACATCGGCCGCAAGCCCCGCACCTGCCTGGACGAAATGTTTGCGCTGGAGATCGACACCCTGTGCGGCAAGAAAGAGCTGGGCAAGATCGTCGATGAAGTGTACCTGAAGCACGGCATTCATGATACCGCTCAGGTGCTGGACAATATCAAGAATCTGGGCTTCAAGTATTCCACCATCGGCGCGGTGACCGTCGCCGTGACGGATATCAAGATCCCCAAGGAAAAGCCCGAGATCATGGCCGCCGCCGACGCGCAGGTTGAGGAGATCAACAGCCTGTACCGCATGGGTATGATGAGCGAGGAAGAACGCTACACCAAGGTCGTGGACATCTGGAACACCACCACCGCCACCCTGCGCAACATGATCCTTCCCGGTCTGGACAAGTTCAACCCCATCCGCATGATGACCGACTCCGGCGCTCGCGGCAGCGCGGCGCAGGTTTCTCAGCTGGCCGGCATGCGCGGTCTGATGGCTTCTCCTTCCGGCCGCACGCTGGAGCTGCCCATTCGTGCAAACTTCCGCGAAGGTCTGAAGGTGCTGGAGTTCTTCCTGTCCTCTCACGGCAGCCGTAAGTCTCTGGCTGATACCGCTCTGCGTACCGCTGACTCTGGTTACCTGACCCGCCGTCTGGTGGACGTTTCTCAGGAAGTCATCGTCCGCGAGCAGGACTGCTTCGAGGCCCGGGGCGAAAAGGTCCGCGGCATCACGCTGCAGGAGATCTCCATCAATAATCAGGTCATCGAGAGTCTGGAAGACCGTCTGGTGGGCCGTGTGGCCGCCGAGGATGTGGTGCATCCCGAAACCGGCGAGATTCTGGTGGCCCTCAACGAGACCATCACCAACGACAAGGCCAAGCTGGTCTGCAAGGCCGGCATCACCAAGGTGCAGGTTCGCAGCGTGCTGACCTGCCGCAACGAGACCGGCGTATGCGCCCGCTGCTACGGCATGAACCTTGCCACCGGCGGCGCTGTAGACGTGGGCGAGGCGGTAGGCATCATCGCCGCGCAGGCTATCGGCGAGCCCGGTACCCAGTTGACCATGCGTACCTTCCATACCGGCGGTATCGCCAGCGGCGAGGACATCACGCAGGGTCTTCCCCGCGTCGAGGAACTGTTCGAGGCCCGCAAACCGAAGCGCGACGCCATCCTGACCGAGATCAGCGGCCGCGTCTCTCTGGGCGAGAACAAGAAGAAGCGCGAAGTGACCGTCACCAACGTGGACAATCCCAGCGAATCCAAGACCTATGCCATCAACTACGGCAGCCGTCTGAAGGTTCAGGAGGGCCAGTTGGTGGAGGCTGGTCAGGAATTGATCGAAGGTTCCATCAATCCTCACGATCTGCTGCGCATTCTGGGCGTAAAGGCCGTGCAGGACTATCTGCTGCGCGAAGTTCTGAGCGTATACCGTCAGCAGGGCGTTAACATCAGCGACAAGCACATCGAAGTGATCGTCAAGCAGATGCTGCGCAAGGTTCGCATTGAGGACAGCGGCGACACCACATTGCTGCCCGGTTCTCTGGTGGACATTTACCGCTTCGAGGAAGCCAACCGCACGGCCATCGAGGCCGACGGTCGTCCCGCCATTGCCAAGCGCGTGCTGCTGGGCATCACCAAGGCCAGTCTGGCCACGGAGAGCTTCCTGTCTGCCGCGTCCTTCCAGGAGACCACCCGCGTCCTTACCGACGCCGCCATCAAGGGCAAGGTGGACCCGCTGCTGGGCCTGAAGGAAAACGTCATCATCGGCAAGCTGATTCCCGCCGGTACGGGCATGAAGCGTTACACCGACATCAACCTGGTCGAAAACTTCTAGCAGGCAGGGGCAGTGCCCCTGCACTCCGGACTGCGCGCCGCAGGCGCGCAGAGGACTTCGTGGGACATGCGAGTTGGCCGCGGTTTTACCGCCGCTCGGCGGAAGGCCTCGCGGCTCGCGCAAGGGGCAGTGCCCCTTGACCCCACACCGCGCCCTATAGGCGCGGGACGCTCGTGGGAAAGCTGCCTGGCCGTGGAACTACCGCCGCTCGGCGGAAGGCCTCATGGCTCATAAAAGCGGCCAGCGTGGATAAAAACACGCTGGCCGCTTTTTGCATATTTGGGAAATATCAGCCATTATCTTGCGGTTCCTGCAATTCCGTTTGGAGGATTTCACCGGTTTGAGCATTCAGGATCACGTAATAAATGTCGCTGCGATCCGTATATTCCACGTGTACCAGCACTTCCCAGACCGGGATCGGGGAGCCGTCTGCGGCGGTTGAACCCATATAGTTGAAAAACGGCTGTTCCGTTGACAGAGTGGTTTCGGAGTCTGGGGAAAGCAGATGGGCGACCGCGCTTCTGGCAAGGACGGAAGCGTTCACGAAGGAGACGGAAGCGCCCTGATCCGTGCTTTCCGGGTGGGTAATATCCAGAAAACCATACAGCTTCAACGGTTCGGCACGGAGGGCCAGATAGGCTTCGTCCCGGTTGAGCAGAAGGGTAAAAATTCCCTGTTCTTCGTTTTCCTCGCTGCGCATTAGGGCCACAAGGTCGTAGAAACGCCCGCTCAAAAGGAGTCTGCTGAAGGTTTCTGTTCCCGTACAGAGGGCATTTTCCTCTTCTGCATCCACGCCTGTCCAGCCGGGATCCCATGCCGTCAGTTTCGGAAAGTGCCACGCCTGATTCCAGTACTGCCGAATCATTCCCGCATCGTCGAAGCGAAGCATCAGCGCGCCGTGCTCGTAGTTTGGCTGAACGTCGATCAGGTACTCATCGCCGATGGAACGTACCGTCAGTTCGGAATCCGAAACGTTTTCCTCTACGAAAGGATTCGAAAAAAAGCAGAGGGCGAATTGACGCGCGGTCGTTTCGTCATCGATGAGGGTAATGGTTTCTCCCAGCGCCGCCACAGGCAAAAGGAGAAACAGAGCCAGAAAGCAAAAAATCTTACGCATAAGCAAACCTCCCTGAAAGTATCTGCTTATCAGACGGCCGGGGAGGCGGATTTCATCCAAAAACAGGAAAAAAAACAGCCCTGGCGTTTTTTCGCCGGGGCTGAGCTTTTCCGGGGTGAGCAAATTACGGATTGGTCTTCTTGGCTTCGTCCAGCTTCTTGGTCAGCTCGTCGATCTGGGCCTGCAGCACGGCGGCCTCGTCCTCGGCGGCTTTGGCGGCGGCAGCCGCTTCTTCCTTGGCCTTGGTCAGCGCGTCGTCGCCCGCGGCCTTCACGGCAGCGGCGGTGTCCGCCGCTTCTTTCTTGGCGGCTTCCAGATCGGCGGCGGCCTGCCGGGCAGCCTCTTCAGCGTCCGTCAGAGCCTTCTCCAGAGAAGCCTTCACTTCTTCCAGATCCTTGGTCAGCTGATCCTTATCGGCCAGAGCAGTTTCGTTTTCCTTGGTCAGGGTTTCGATCTGAGCCTCGGCTTCAGTCAGCTTGGCCTGCAGCTCTTCCAGAGAAGCAGCCTTCTCGTCCACGTCCGCCTGCAAGGTCTCGGTCTGTTCGGTCAGGTCCTTCACCTGGGCGGAAAAGGCGGTGCTGTCGTTCAGGGCGTTGTTCTTACCGACGAAGCCGATAATCGCCGCGATGATCGCAATCACCAGCAGAATGGCCAGTACGTTTACCAGGGTATTTTTTTTCGCGTTCTTGGTCTGGGTCATGGAAAAGCCTCCTATTCGATTTGGGGAATTTTTAGCCATTATAGCATAAAAGAACCGAAAAAGGAAGTTGTTTATCAGATTCTCTTTTTACGCCGCCGCCGAACCTGCGGTTTCTGGATCTGCTGTTCCTTTCCGCCCTCGCCCTTGAGCTCGAAAAGCTGGTCGCGCAGCTTGGCGGCCTTTTCGAAATCCAGCGCTTTGGCGGCGGAAAGCATCTGATCCTCCACCGACTGCATCAGGGCCTGCAGTTCTTCTTCGCTCATGGAATCCGGCGCGCCCGCCTTCATATCGTCGGTAATGCGCAGAAGCGCCTGCACGGTACTCTGGACGCTCTTGGGCGTGATGCCGTGAAGCTCGTTGTAGGCCTGCTGCAGAGCCCGGCGGCGATTGGTCTCATTCATGGCCTTTTCCATGCTTTCGGTCAGAATATCGCCGTAGAGGATCACCCGACCGTCCACATTGCGGGCGGCACGGCCGATGGTCTGGATCAGGCTGGTCTCGCTGCGCAGGAAGCCTTCCTTGTCTGCATCCATGATGGCTACCAGACTGACCTCCGGCATGTCCAGTCCTTCACGCAGCAGGTTGATGCCCACCAGCACGTCGTACTCGCCCAGCCGCAGGTCGCGGATCAGCCTGGTGCGCTCCATGGTCTGAATGTCGCTGTGCAGATACCGCACCCGAATGCCCAGCTTTTTCAGATACTCGGTCAGGCTTTCCGCCATACGCTTGGTCAGCGTGGTCACCAGCACCCGTTCGCCTTTTTCGATGGTCTTGTGAATCTCGCCCACCAGATCGTCCACCTGACCGGTAGCGGGCCGCAGCAGGATCAGCGGATCCAGCAGGCCCGTGGGGCGGATGATCTGTTCCACCGTGTTTTCGGCGATGGAAAGCTCGTACTCGCCCGGTGTGGCGCTGACGTAAATGACCTGATTCAGCCGCTCGTTGAATTCGTCGAAAACCAGCGGCCGGTTGTCATAGGCGGAAGGCAGACGGAAACCGTAGTCTACCAGACTCTTTTTGCGCATGTGGTCGCCGTTGTACATGGCCCGCACCTGCGGCAGGGTCACGTGGCTCTCGTCGATGATCATCAGGTAGTCCTTGGGGAAATAGTCCAGCAGGCAGTAGGGCGCGTCGCCGGGCTGACGGCCGTCAAAGTAGCGGCTGTAGTTTTCAATGCCCTGACAGTAGCCGATCTGCCGCATCATCTCCAGATCATAGGTGGTGCGCTGTTTCAGCCGCAGGGCGTAAAGCGGCTGATTTTCATCCTCCAGTTCCTTGACCCGCACCGTCAGATCGTTTTCGATATGGCAGAGATTTTGCAGCATTTTTTCCTTGTCCATCGCATAATGAGTGGCAGGGAAGACAGCCGCGTGCTCCAGCGTACTGATCGCATTGCCGCTGACTGCGTCGATTTCCCGGATGCGCTCGATCTCATCGCCGAAAAATTCGATGCGCAGGGCATGCTCCCGCTCGCTGGCGGGAATGATCTCCAGCACGTCGCCCTTGACCCGGAAGCTGCCGCGGGAAAAGTCCATATCATTGCGTTCGTACTGGATATCCACCAGCCGGGCAATGAGCTGGCTGCGGCTCAGCTGCATGCCGGGGCGCATGCTGACCATCATGCCCTCGTACTCGCTGGGGTCGCCCATGGAATAAATGCAGCTGACGCTGGCGACGATAATCACGTCCTTGCGTTCACGCACCGCGGCGGTGGCGCTGTGACGCAGGCGGTCGATCTCTTCATTGATGGAAGCGTCCTTCTCGATGTAGGTATCGCTGGCGGCGATATAGGCCTCGGGCTGGTAATAATCGTAGTAGGAGACGAAATACTCCACCGCGCTGTCCGGAAAAAAGGCCCGCAGTTCGCTGCAAAGCTGCGCGGCCAGCGTCTTGTTGTGGGCCAGCACCAGCGTAGGCTTCTGCACCCGCTCGATCACGGAAGCCATGGTGAAGGTTTTGCCGCTGCCGGTCACACCCAGCAGCACCTGATTTTTTTTGCCCTCCAGAACGCCCCGGGCCAGACTGTCGATGGCGGCGGGCTGATCGCCGGCGGCGGGATAGGGAGCTTTCAAAACAAAACGATCCATTGAAACATGATCCTTTCCAGAAATTGCTTCCATTATAGCACGCTTTCCCGTTTCGGAAAAGAACGGGCGAGACAAATGCCGCCAGCAAAAGGACGGCTGGCCGGGCAAAACGGAAGCTATGCTGACAAACCCTGCCGAAGAACGGCTGAAAGGCGCTTTTCACGGCGGCTGAAAAACCTTTCCACCCCTCATGCGGTTTCTGCACCGGGGTCAAAATGACCGCGACAGGAGGGATGAACATGGCAACTTATCTCATCCGTCACAGCCCCGTCCTGAGCGGCGAGGTGGAGGTACACGCCGCCAAGAACGCGGTGCTGCCGCTGCTGGCTGCGGGGTTATTGACGGAGGAACCACTGGTATTGAAGGAAGTGCCGCGCATCACGGATGTGGAGACGCTTCTGACCATCCTGAGAGACTGCGGCGCTCAGGTGACCCGCAGCGGAACGGAGGTTTCCGTCTGCGCGCTGCAGCCCCAGAGCCCGCTGCATGAGGAGAACATGCGCCGTCTCCGGGCCAGTATTCTGATCCTCGGCCCCATTCTGGCCCGCAGCGGCAGCGCGTGCGTGGGCCTGCCCGGCGGCTGTGCCATCGGTCAGCGGCCCATTGACCTGCATCTGAAGGGATTGCAGGCGCTGGGCGCGCAGGTGCATCCGCTGGGCGGCAAGCGCCAGCTCTCGGGCCGCCTTTCCGGCGCGCGCGTCTATCTGGACCTCCCCAGCGTGGGAGCCACGGAAAACCTGATGATGGCCGCCGCGCTGGCCCGGGGGCTGACGGTGTTGGAAAACGCGGCCAAGGAGCCGGAAATCGTCGATCTGGCCAACTGCCTGAATCTGATGGGAGCCAGCATTTCCGGCGCAGGCACCGAGACCATCACCATTTTGGGCGTGGAACGACTTCATGGCGCGGTGTACCGGCCCATCCCCGACCGGATCGAAGCGGGCACGCTGCTGTGCGCCGCCGCAGTCACCGAGGGCAGCGTACTGGTAAGGGGTGCCTGCGCGGAGCATCTGCGTTCGCTGCTGTTCAAGCTGGCGGAAACAGGCGTGGGCATTCGGGAGACTCACGCGGGGATCCGTCTCAGCGGATCGGCTGTGTCGCCCTTTGAGGTGCGGACACTGGCCTATCCGGGCTTTCCCACCGATATGCAGGCTCCCATGACCGTGGTGGCGCTGCGCTGTCATGGGCGGAGCCTGATCCATGAAACGGTGTTCGAAAATCGCTTCATGCACGTGAACGAATTGTGCCGTCTTGGCGGGCGCATCCGGGTGGAAAACAACGTGGCGCTGGTGGAAGGCGGTTATCCGCTTCGGGGAACCGGCCTGCGCAGCACCGACCTTCGGGCCGGGGCGGCCCTGATGCTGGCCGGACTGATGGCGGAGGGAGAAACGCTGCTCAGCGACCCCTCGGGCCATATCGAGCGGGGCTATCAGAATTTGCCTGAAAAGCTGCGGCTTCTGGGCGCGGACATCGAACGGCTGGACGATTACCCGGTTTAAGCGAAACCGCCGTTTTTGTTTCATTTGGCCTTCCTTTGTTTTTACACGTTTTCCACTCCTTTCCCAATGGGTTTTGACTGTACTTTTTCGTCAGAATCCGCTATAATGAATGCGGCCCTCGGGCTTTCCGGCGCAAGCCGGAGCAGGAAAGGAGCAACCCTCGCGTGTATATTGAAAAGCGGTATCTTCGCAAAATCGCAAAAGTTTTTCAGGAATTGAGTCTTCCTCTGCGCCTGCTGGACACGGACGGCACCTGCATTGTGCCGGAGGACGGCCCGTCTCTGACCGTGCCCGCTTCCACGCTGGCGTCCGGCATCAACCATCATGCAGGCGACGCGCTGGTGCGGGTTCTGGACATTCACCCCTCCCTGTATCTGGCGGCGCAGGCCTCCGCGCCCGGCGCGGCCGACGTACTGTGTCTGGCGGACGCCATGGTCATGAGCCTGCTCAAGAGCAGTCTTTCCATTTCCGGCTATTCCGATGTATACCGCAAGGCGCTGCGGCAGGAGCTGACCGGCGCGGAGCTGGCCTCCCGGGCGGCGGAGCATAAGATTCCGGTGGAAATGAACCGCTGCGTCATCGTGTTCCAGCTGGAGGATACGGACAAGGCCAGCGCCTATACGACCCTGGGCGAACTGCTGCCGCTGGGCGAAACGGATGTGCTGGTGGAAATGAACCGCCGGGAGGCGGCCCTTGTCAAGGACATGGACGGCATCGACGGCACGGCGGAGCTGGAACAGTACGTGCTGGCCGTACAGGAGACCCTGATGGAGGAAGCGGCCCTGAATATGGCGGCGGGCGTTGGCGAAAGCAAGAATAACCTGGCCCTGCTGGGCGAAAGCTATGCCGAGGCCAGACGTGCCATCGAGGTAGGCCAGTTATTCAACCCGGAGGAGAATATTTTCCTCTTCAGCCGCCTGATGCTGGAGCGCTTCCTGATGAGCGTGCCCCGGGAGGACAGCCTGCGGTATCATTCGCTGCTGTTCAACCGCAGAACGGCCAAGCTCTTCAACGAAGAGATGCTGCAGACCATCGAAATGTTCTTCCGCAAGGATCTGAACCTTTCCGATACGGCGCGGCAGCTGTTCATCCACCGCAATACGCTGGTGTACCGGCTGGATAAGGTGCAGCGTCAGACCGGGCTGGATCTGCGCCACTTCGACGACGCGGTGACGTTCAAGATCCTGTACAAGCTCAAGCGCTGCGGACAGGAAAAGCCCAGAGAGATTCTTTGATTTTCGAATGAATGGAAACGGGGTGATCGAATGAAATGGACCAAGACCCGCAAGCTGACCATGCTTTTGACCCTGATCCTGGTCATGCTGACCAGCTGCTCCCTGCTGCCCACCACTATCACCGACGCTTTGACCGGCGATGGGGCGGCGGCTGCCGACGAAGGGATGGTCACCATCTCCCGGGAGGAATATGAGCGGCTCAAGCAGTATGAAGAGCTGGATGAGATCAAGCAGATTGTGGATCAGTATTACTATCAGGAGCCGGATGAACAGGAAATGCTGGATGGCGCGGCCATGGGTCTGCTCTACGGTCTGGACGATCCCTACACCTTCTATTACACCCCCGAAAACTACGCCAAAATGTGGGCCGATGACGAGGGCAACTACGCCGGTGTA